>JASBVU010000154.1 GCA_029960905.1 Thermoanaerobacterium sp. | reverse complement strand
ATGGATCTTGAGCATCTGAACCAAAGCCTGATTTGAATTTTTGAAGTTTATCAACACCATATTTCTTATATATGTCAACTTGCCATTGATATGCAGCTTTCATTTCAGGTGTATCAAATGTTATTTTGTTTGCTTTCTCATCAATCCAGTTTGCTCCATATACTATAGGCCACAATACATCATCACGCCACGGAAAATCCGGTAAGAATCCTAGCTGAATTATATTTCCATTTGCATCTGTCTTAGTTAACTTATAAGCCATATTTATAAGATCTTCCATTGTTTCTGGTGGTCCATCAAAACCGGCAGCTTTTAATAAATCTTTATTGTAGTATATTTCTGAAGAATTTATTTCATTAGGTATACCATATATCCTGCCTTTAAAAGTAGCTAATTTCCAAGCAGAAGGTAATATATCATTTTTGTCAAATTCTTTATCGTTATTTACATAATCAGTTAAATCCAATAAAACTCCCTTTTGACTCCATGTCGCAACATTGGGCCACAAATTAAGGAAAATATCAGGTCCTTGGCCACCAACAAGCGCAGTCAACGTTTTATCTGTTGTTGCATTACCGACCATGTTTACTTTTACATTTGGATTTTCTTTCATATAATTTTCTGCAATCTTTTTAAGCATATGATCTGGAGTTCCTGGTGTATTATTTTCAGGATAAGTATACCATACGTTTAGCGTAATCTGTTCTTTAGCTCTATCACTTGTTCCTGTCGGTGTTTTTGATGCATTTTTTGAAGTAGATGTGTTACATCCAGCCAAAAGCCCTGCTGCCATTAAAACTACCATTAGTATTGCTAGTAATTTTTTAAACATTAAACACTCCTCCTTATTTTATGATATTTTTTTATTTAGGTATTTGCGAACCCAATAATGTTCTGAAGTATCTGGGTTTCGCTTATATTTTCAAAGGATTTCCTCCTCTTTTGCCAAATTATTATATAATATACAATATTTAAAAATAGGAGGTATCCTTACGAAAACCAAATTTAAACAATTATCTATCCGCGATGTCTTCACTGATATTGAATCTATTTTTGAAGAAAACAATCCTAAGTTTATCAAATTATTTGATTGTTCCCCAGTCTTTTTATGACCATTATTACAGCTATTTTTGTCGTCACAAAGTTTTCAGTCTCGAATCTATGCTGTCCTCTAATATATATATTCGACATAATTATAAAAATTCCTCCTTTTATATTAAAAAAAGTGGAATTATTTTTTTGTATTTTATTTAAAGGAGGACTGATATACATCCTCCTTTATTTTTATTGATTTATTAATTTTTTAACTATAATGGTAAATAATATATTTTCAATTAATACCTCATGTTTTTATCAGTTGTTTGACCAGCTGTATTGAACATCAATAGGTATTATAAGTTATTGCTCTTATCCAGTAGTCTATATACTACTGCCGCAGCCTCTGCTCTTGTAGCATTACCCTTTGGTGCAAATAAATTATTCGGTTCTCCTTGTATAATGCCAAGCTTTGAAGCATTTGCAACGACAGCTTTTGCCCAATCGCTTATTTGACTATCATCACTGAATGATGTCTTATTTATGTCTTCTTCATTGTATGTTGTGAGTTTGCTATATACTCTCATTGCTATTGCTGCCATTTCTTCGCGGGTTATTTTGTCATCTGGTCTCATTGTGTTTCCATCGCCAAGTATTATACCAGCTTTGTACGCTGCTTCTATAGCATTTGCATACCAGTCACCTGTTTTTACATCAGTAAATTCTACCTGATACGGTGATTCGCTTATTCCCAGAAGTCTTATCATCATTGATGCAAATTCTGCTCTTGTTATACTATTATCCGGTGCAAAGTTGTTATCATCTATTCCACTTACTATATGTTTTGATGCTAATACTTCTATTGCATCTTTAGCCCAGTGTGTTTTTATGTCATTGAATGTTTTGTCATATTCTAATGCTGCATATTGTGAGAAGTGTTTTGCATCAAATGTTATTGTATTGTTATTTTTATCTGCTTTTCCTCCGACATACTCCCATTTTCCTGTTGTTTCATTATAGTAATAAACTGCAACTTTTCTCGCGTCATTTGCCTTTGATATATTTAATGTTACTTTAACAGGTTTTTTAAGTGTTACATTATTATCACCAGATATTATGTTTATATCTATTGTATTTGAAAGTGCTGTATATCCTCCTACATTTGCATTGCCGTTATCTTTAATAGATACGATTATGCTACTACTTACATTACTAAGATCAAGTGAGTCTTTTGTTAATACTAATTGGACATTATCAGATTTTATAATTATATCTTTTTCATTGTCTTTTGCTGCAATTATCACATCTTTGGGTATTTCAACGGCTTTTTCTTTTGTTGTACCTACTGATGTAAGGTCTATTGTAACTTGACTTCCTTGTGTATTATTTATAGTAGCTAATGTTTTTGATGTGTCAAGTATGAGTGTCGTTGTATTGCCTGTTGTTGTAACTGTACCAAGGTCATTTGTTGTACCACCGTTATTATTTGATGGTGGGTTATTGCTATTTACTGTTACATTTATACTATTTCCGCTATAATTTATAGGTGGGTCTAGTTTTGAATTTATCGTTTCAACATTTTCAAGTTTTAATTGGGCTATTCCTGATGATTTTGCTTTAAATGTCAGTGTGCATAATTGCTGATTTCCGTTTATGCCAGTAGTATTACTTACTTTTGTTACAGCGTATATTACCACCCCATTTTTTACTATAGGGCTTACTTCAAACCCTTTTATATTCGTGTTTGCATTTACAAAATCAAACATATTTCTATTAAATGATACATCAACTTCAAAACCATATAAGTCATTAAGGTTCTGTCCATTTATTGTTAATGTTATATTATCTCCAATATTTACATTTGTCGTATTTGCTGCCATGCTAAAGGTTGGTCCAGCCGCAAATGAAATATTTTCAAAACTAAACATTAATATTGTTATTATTAAAATGCATGTTAAAGTTTTTCTCATAGATATTTTCACATCCTTTTATGTATTAGGGGCAGATTGCCTGCCCCTATATTCTTTTTACAAGTTATCATTAACTTTCTTTGCAATAAACACGAGGTCATAGAGATCTATCTTGTCACTATTATCATAATCAGCAATCTTTATCTCATTCCAGTTGCTATCGCTTGATGTCGTACCATAGTATTTTGCAAGTATACCAAGGTCTGCTATTGTTACTTTACCATCACCATTTAAATCACCTTCAGGAGTAACGGATATAGACTTCATTGTCAATGCTGCTGAAACCTCATTACCTTGTGAATCTGATAATTCTGCCTTTTCAATATTTATATCTGTTGAATGAGATTCTGCTTTTGCTTTAAACGTAATGTTTAATATATCTGTATTTCCATTTAAAGCACTTTGGCCTCCAAGACTTGCTAATATTATTTTTACAACACCTGGTGTATTTGTATCTGTTGAAAGAACTTGAATCTTCGTTTCATCAACAGATTTAGCTTCAACGAAATCAAATACATTGCTGTCATAATTTACAACTAAGCCTTGTGCGGTAATGTCTTTGGCATTATTGAGTCCAAAAGTTACTGTATATTCTTGCCCTACATTAACAAAATTAGGTCCTTTTAATGTTGTTGACACGCCGGATTCTTTTTTTACAGTGACATTTACGCTTGCACTAAGATCGCCATATGTCGCTTTTACAACTGTCGTACCCGCTGCTATTGCTGTTATCTTGCCTGTATTATCAACTGTTGCTACAGTTGGGTCGTTGCTTGACCAGCCCACATTTATATTCGGCATTGCATTGTTGTTTTGATCATATACTGTCGCTAAAACTTTACTGCTATCCCCGACATTTATTGTTACAGTCGTCGGATCTACGTTTATCCTTGTCGCTACTGGCTTGGGCTTAATAACAGTTAGTAATTTACTTTCAACCTGTATACCATTTACTGAAGCATATATCATAGCACTACCTTCACTAAGTGCCATAACATTTCCATTTGAATCTACTTTAATAATATCAGGATTTGAAGAGTTATAAACAACATTATTTATTATGATTGGATTGCCATCAGCATCAGTATTATTTAAATCTTTAACTGTAAGCTTAGCACTCTGCCCTACGTTAAGCGTATCATTGTTTGTATCAATATACATTGAATAATTTGGCGCTTTTACTTTAGCATTACCAACAGGTGGTAACATTGCATCGTCTACAACCCCTTTGCTGCCCATAATTTTAAGCTCGTCAGAAAAAGCCCATATAAAAACTGGAAAACTGATTTTAACCTCATTAGCTTGAAAGTTTAAACCGCTTAAATTATATTCATAAATGCCATGGTTTGCGTCGATTGTCGTTGCCATATTAGCTGATATTGAAGCAAGAAGCCCCCAATTCTTACCACTATCATTAGATATATATATGTCGACGCTACTAGGTAAAAGAATAGCAGAAGGGTCGTCCCTTAAAAAACGAAAGCCTATTTCTTTCACTGTACACGTTTCTCCCAGATTAATGTATAAATCACGTCCAGTATTACGGTAAAAGTCCACATAACTCGATCTTTGTCCAGCCCAATCTCCGTTCCCATATATGCCGTCGGTTAGACGCGGCATTATATCCTGTTCTCTTTTTAACTCATCAGCATTATCAGCTACAGGCATAGAAATCGTTGGTATAATTCCAGCACTCAGATTTGAATAGACAGAGTTATCAACCGTACCTCCGACTTTACCATATAGGATTCCCTTTTCTAAAATTATATCTTTATATATCGTATATCCTGGCTTAATATCTACATTAAATTGAGCTGTGTTATATACTTTATATACATCATCCTCTACAGAGAAGTTTTGTACACCTGCACGTAATCCATCAAATTCGTAATTGCCTTCAGAGTCAGTCGTAACAACTTTATCACCACACATTACTTGCGCACCTTGAATAGGTTCTCTTTCTATGTTTAATATTCTTCCTTTTATATTTCCCGTTTCAGGTAATTTATACTCATACTCGCCTTTTGAAAAATAATATATATCATTATATATCTGTTTACCAATTGGATTGTTACTATTGTATATTTCATACAATCCATAAACATCTTGATAATATGCAAGTAGTGAATTCTTCATGTATCCGAATTCAACACCACCTACAAGATAGTCCGTTAGCGCTTGTCTGTACCATTGATCTGTCAAAACTCTCTGATCAAATTCGATTTCTACACCTTCATTACTA
>JASBVU010000153.1 GCA_029960905.1 Thermoanaerobacterium sp. | reverse complement strand
GCTCATAATATCACTCCTCTTTATCTATAATTTTACTATTCTCAAAAATAAAGTCAATCGTCTTAAAGTAGACTATATCGTCTTTTATATTGTTTATCTGTGATTCAGTCAACTCTTTCTTTAAATCTTCCACTTTTACGTTGTAATTTCTTGCCATTTCATTAAGCCTATTTTCAACTTCTTCATCTGTGGCGGTTATATTCTCTATTTTCCCTATCTTATCAATCACTAATTGTGTCTTCACTCTCAAAGCGGCATCATCATGCATTTCTTTCCTTAGATCATCTTTAGTTTTACCAGTTATCTCTAAGTATTTATCAAAATCTAATCCCTGATACCTCAAATTGTAATCAAGATCTCTTAACGATATGTCAATTTGCCTATCTACCATTATTTCAGGTATATCCACTTTAGAATTTTCCACAACTACTTTTACTGCATTTTCTTTCATTTCCTCTTTAGCGCTAAAATCATATTGTTCTTGTAACTCTCTCTTAATGTCCTCTTTTAATTCATCCAGTGTGTCAAACTCGCTTACGTCTTTAGCAAAATCGTCATTTAACTCTGGCAGCTCTTTATGCTTTATTGAAAGCAATTTTACTTTAAATACCGCATCTTTTCCTTTTAACTCTTCAGCCCTGTAGTCTTCAGGGAATTTAACATTGACGTCAAACTCCTCATTAACGTTGTGTCCAACAATTTGCTCTTCAAAACCAGGAATAAATGTTTGAGAGCCGAGCTCTAATGAATAATTGTCGCTTTTACCTCCTTCAAACGGTACGCCATCTAAGAATCCTTCAAAGCTTATGTCAACTATATCGCCCATCTGTGCTGCTCTATCTTCTACTGGAACAACTCTTGCATTCCTCTGTCTCATCTGTTCAAGTCTATTATTAATATCTTCGTCTTTAACATTATACTCTACTTTTTTGACTTCTATACCCTTGTACTGTCCAAGCTCTACATCAGGCAATACTGGCACTACCGCCTCTATGATTAAATCTTGGCCTTTTCCAATCTGTAAAATGTCAATTGTTGGATTATCTATTGGCTCAAGCTTCAGAGTATCAATCGCTTCTTGATATGCATCCGGAAATACATGCTCTATAGCGTCTTCGTAAAGCACGCCTTCACCATAGTACCTTTCTATGATAATCCTTGGTGCCTTTCCGCGCCTAAAGCCTGGTATGTTAAACCTACCTACGTTTTTTTTGTATGAAAAGTTTAATCCTTCTTCAAATTTTTCCTTTGGAATATTTAACTCGATTGTTGCAACACTGTTCTCTATTTTTTTAAGATTACTGCTCATTAAGTAAATCCTCCTATTCATTTGTTTGCGTTAATAACTTCTATTTATTATATCATAAAAATTATTTTAAGCAAATGTCTATACTTTATTTTATCATTTTTTAACATAAATGAAACTATTTTTATGTGTTTTTAAAGCGCAGTTCTTTCGTCATCATATCACATCCAACAACGCTATTTTCAAATACATCTTTAGCATACTTCAAGTATTCATCTGGTTTTTTCAATGAAGGACTAAAATGAGTAAGCCAAAGCTCTTTCACATTGGCTTCCTTTGCGACTAAAGCTGTCTCCGCAAACGTGGAATGATATTTTTTTATGGCTTTTTCAACATCTGATGGATCTCCGTACATTCCTTCTCCAATGAAAAGATCGCTATTCTCAACAAGTTTTATGATGTCTTTTGTAGGCCTGGTATCAGTAGAGTAACTTACTTTTAAGCCTTTTCTATCTTCACCTAATACCATCTGAGGTGTATACATTACATTTCCATCTTTTATAATGCTTTCACCATGCTGAAGTCTATGCCAATATTCCAATGGTATGTTTAATTCTTTAGCTTTTTTTGCATCAAATTTTGGAAGCCTTTTAACTTCAAAGCTGTAAGCAAAACACAATGAAGTATGGTGGGCTAAAACATTTTCTACTGTTATGCCTCCAACATTTAAAGAATCTCCACCTTTTAGTTCAGTATATTCAATTTCAAACGGCATCTCCACAAAAAGAACACTTAAAAGATTTTTTAATACTAATATTCCTTCAGGACCCATTAAATTAAGCTTCTTTGTCCGTTCTTGATTTATCATCTGATATATTATACCAGGAAGCCCCATAATATGGTCTCCGTGATAGTGTGTAAAAAATATCGTATCTATATTTAAAAAACCCCACCCCAATTTTTGAAGCGGAACTTGTGTGCCTTCTCCACAATCTACCAACACCGATACACCGCCATACCTTAATATGAGTGAAGATAGGTTTCTACCAGGTACAGGCATCATTCCTCCTGTGCCCAATAAACATACGTCAAACATACAAAATCCTCCGAATCATCAAAAGTCAACCATTGTAAAGGCTTCTTAAGAGCTTTATTTCCTCTCCATAACCCTTAAGATCGTTTGGCGTCTCCAATATAAATGGCAGGTGTTTTAAACTTGGATGATTTATGACTTTTGCTATAGCATCTATCCCTATATAACCCGTACCAATCTTTTCATGTCTATCTTTACGGCTTCCCATCGGATTTTTGCTATCATTTAAATGTATTGCATACAGCTTGTCTAATCCTATGACCTTGTCAAACTCCTCTAATACGCCGTCGAGATTATTTACTATGTCATATCCTGCATCGTACACATGACATGTATCAAAGCACACGCCCGTTTTTTCTTGCAACTCTACTCTATCTAAAATCTTTCTCAATTCTTGAAATGTCTTTCCTATTTCTGAGCCCTTTCCTGCCATAGTCTCTAAAAGCACGATTGTAGACTGCTCAGGTTGTAGTATTTGATTTAACATATTTGCCGTATACTCTATCCCTGCATCAACGCCTTGCTTCACATGGCTTCCAGGATGAAAATCGTAAAGATTATTTGGAAGATATTCCATCCGCATCAAATCATCTGTCATGACTTCTCGCGCAAATTCCCTCGTCCTTTCATCAGGTGAACACGGATTTAACGTATATGGCGCATGTGCAACAACCTTAGAAAAATTATTTTTGTTTACAATTTTCAAAAACGAATTACAGTCACTTTCATCTATATCTTTTGCCTTGCTTCCCCTTGGATTTCTTGTGAAAAACTGCAGCGTATTAGCATCAAGCTTTAATGCCTCTTCTGCCATAGCTTTATATCCATTTGACACTGATAAATGACATCCTATGTATAACATAATTTTCCTCCTAAAGTACATTCAAAAGACAGAAGTCTTTTTCTTCATTATAATATATGACTGTAATTTCTCCAAACCGAAAAAAACACTTTCTTTACTTTATTGTTTTAGCGTCAATTAGAGTTATAATAATCTCGTAATCATAAAATAGATTGAAAGGGATAAATGAAGCTGTATTCATAACAAGCCGTGAATCGAAAAAAGCAGCACTAGATACCATGCCATCACTTAGAAATTTGTACAGTGAGGATGACTCAATATATGAAATTTTCTACGCAGATGAAGCAGAAGCAACATTTTATGGTATGAGTGGTCCTGTAAAAAACGTCAAACTATAAGTTAACTTAAGTAAAAATCAGGGTCTATTGGCATATTGATTATTTCTCTCAATAAACCAATAAACCCTGGTTTTTTTAAAATCTATATCTTAAAAAACTTTCTACAAAGTAATCAATGGCTTTTAACTTTCCTTTGACTTTTAGCTTTATGCCAGTTTTTTTACACAAATCGTCTAATAAATTTAATACATAGTCATCTCTTACAATGATAGTATCAGGTTTACCATAATTTAAAATATAATTAATCGTCATACCAAATATGATTTCCATCTCGTTATCGTCTGGGAAAACAAAATTTTGATCTATTATAAGTCCTGATCTGCTTTCTGCTAAAACACATAATCTCTCCATGACAGGAACATCATATTTTTTATCTCTTATAGCACCAGTCAAATAAGCTATATCGACTTCTATTTTACTTTTATTAGCTTCCTGCTGATTAATCCTTTCTATGAGCAATTCGTCCTGCAAAACAAGCTGTGGATAGTCAGGCTCAGGCAAAATAATTGGCGCTTCTTGATTCGTCCATAAATTTTTCGTTTTATTATACGTACGAAGTAAAGTATTGCCATTTTCAAAGTTGACTTTCACATTCCCTTCAACATAATCGTTAAGCGCCTCAAATAGATGCTTAAATACTTCCGTTTCAAACAATACCTCTTCTTTATCCAATAGGTATGGTACATAACCTTTTTTAAACGAATGAAAATAAATCCAGTTGTTTTTACCGCGAAATTTAAGCTCCAAATCTTTTACAAGCTTTAACTCTTCCTTTGTCAATTCTTCCCTATTCCCAAAATGACACATAAGCACATTATCGTCTTGAAATCTTATTTTTTGTATATCAGGCACATCATCTCTTTTAGCCATCGTGTAAAAATTGTTCATTGCATCAAATCCCACATAAGTGCCAATGCCAAAGAATTCTCCAGCTTTGCCCATTATGCTGCAATAAATAGGTTCATCCGCATCAGGTGATAATATTGTTATTATGTCCATATCATATAAATATTCCCATGGCTTTAACTCTTTTATTTTAAGAGCAATATCATATAATTCTTTCCATTCATCTAAAGTAGCTTCATTTCTCATTATAACTCATGCTCCTTCATAATTTTATTTTTAATTAACTTCTATTTCGTATTCTTTAGCTCTTTTTCTTTCTCAACCAATAATCGTTCATACACATCAATTTTATAATTTAAGCGCTCTAATGTTTTCTTCATATATTCTATTTTTTTATTAGATGATCACGTTGCTCAATTAAAAGTTCTTTACTTCAATGGAAAGACCTGCATTCCGCATACATTTGATAAATTCAACCCGAAATTTATTATTTGATTTATTCTAACATGTTTTATCCAAGGAAGAAGCAGCACAAAAGCAATAGTGAACAGTTTATCACGATCGCTATTGCGCTTTAATTGAGAATATGAATAACTATAAAAACATCGATTTAATCTTAAATCTTTTCTGCAAATCCCATACGTTCAAGTTTTGAGGCAGTCAGCCTGCGACCTGTAGGTTTTATATATTGATCTGCCATTTGACTATAATCCAAATCTTCAATCAGTCTGTATCCATAGGCAGATAAAAAATCCTCTACGTTTTCAGGTCTCATCCCATAAATAAATATATTATTTTCTACAAAACGTTTATATCCATCTTCCCAGCCAAACACATTTTTGCCGTCAATAAAATCCTGATGGATGAAG
>JASBVU010000152.1 GCA_029960905.1 Thermoanaerobacterium sp. | reverse complement strand
TATTATACTGAATCATGCCTCTATCTTTTTCACTTAAAGGCCATAGTCGAATAACTCTGTTAGATTCCCTTCCGAGGTCATTCCATTTTATCTTAATTATCCTTCTACCATTGTATATCATGGCATTGAATGTGACATCTTTTACCTGCCAATACAGACGAATACGACAAATCAAAATTGGAGAAATATCTTTGTCTTCAAATGAAATTACCAAATCCTGAAGTATTTTATTTAAACTTCTTATGCTGTCACTTAACTTACGCAAATCAAATATTATTTCACCTTTTCTCACATTTGGTACAATTGTTTGAACATTGTCATCTAATATTAATTTAGCTTTCGGATAAATTGATTGAGGTATCTTTATATACAAGTCTCCAATATCTTCAAACCATATTTCTCCAATACCGCTTTGCCACTTTTCACCATTGTTAGTTCTCCAATAAATCTTTGGAATATCAATAGATATATAAATATCGATTTTTGTATCTAAAAAATATTGCAATAACAAATCTATTTTTTCATTTAATGTATCAAATTCTACGTAAATTTTCTCGCCTTCGCTTTTAACACTTATATCCGCATAATTAAGAACTTTCAATTGGTATTTTGAGCTTAAGTATAAGATGCCTAATTGTCTTTTTCCGCTTTCATAAGGAGGATACAACTTTTTATCAAACAATATGTTTAAATCAGGTAAAACGACAATATCATCAGTCCAAATAACATTTTCCTTATAAATCAGCGACACTTTACACTTGCCGTAAACATCATGGCAAATAGCACTTAAGTTAATAAAAACAGCACTCCCATTCCCTGTAATATCTAAACCTGCAAGGGACTTAAAAGTGGTATTACCTTGATAATCAAATCGTAAGCCGTAATAAGATATATCATCAATTGCAGAAAAAACTAAATCAGGCAATTCACCATTACACACCATAATCCCTTCAGAATATACACCATCTATCACATTTCCATTCAAAAGATGCGGATTTATATTTATTTTTTTCTTATAAATATACTGCCTTCCTTTACTTTCAATGACAAATATATCGTTTTCTTCTAAATCAATATAGACAAATTCATACGATGACCAATCACCGCTCATTCTTTCCCTTTCTTTTACAATCTCATTTGGAATGAACTTGCATTCTTTTGGAGCAACAACATATAACCCATCATCAGGTAGATACAAAAGATTTTCTATAAGATACTTTTCATTTGTAAAAAACATAAACTTATCATCATCTACACCATTTACTTTCCACTCAAAGATTTTGTCGTCAATTGACAATTCAAAATTATAATATTTAAAAGGTCCAACGTTAAAACGAGCTGGCAAAGTACAATACTGCTTGTCATTAATCTTTCTTATATCCAACTTCACTTCTATTCTTTTATCATTTTCTTCACATAAAGTAAAGATAGCATTTTCACGATTTTCAATTGATTGTTGCGGTACATAAACTGTAATCCATCTATTTATGGTATCTAATTCTACTAACGGTTTATGTATCGGGACTCTAGTAGCTTCTCTTTCTTTTCTTTTCCTTTCATCTGTAAGTAAAGCCTTGCCACTTTCATGCCACCAATCAATCATAGATTTCTTTATTCTAGTTGGCAACAAGATATCAATGGTATCTTCTTTTCCATTTTCCAAATTTTGAATCAGTAAAAGAGACTCAAATATAAATTGATCTGCTACATCTCCCCCTTGACAAATAAAAACACGTGAAGATTCATTTATAAAATATAAAGGATTTGTATAATTTTTAGATTTATCTTCAATTTTTTTCTTCTTCTCACGAACTTTTTCTAGCTCTTTTTCTACTTCGTCTACATTGGGATACTTCAATTTAAGTGGCAAATTTTTTAATAGCGTTTTTACATCGTAATAAGAGACAATCTCAGACTTAATTGACTTTACCTTATTCCTTAAATTTTTCTGCTCTTCTAACTCCTCTTTTCCATCCTCTAATCTACCCTTCCCTAAAATGACCAAATTCTTCTTATACGTTGCAATCTCATTGTTTACTTCTTCTAATTTTTTTTCTAACTCTGTTACAACATTATCTGTAGAGACATCACTTATTGATGCTGCAGCTTCTCTTTCCGACTCAACTATTTCTTTAAAAGTAGCCTCAAAAATTTTTTTCTTTTTTAAAAGATCTTGAAGATAAATTAATCTATCGATATATCTCTCATCTAAGGTTTTAAAAAAATCATCCTTTATTGAAAGGTTTTTAAACACATTGGCTAATCTTCTTTTATTGTCATTCATCATCATATACTCTTTATGCATAAAAATCCTAAAAATAAGTCCTATAAAGCCTGAAAATTTCTTTTCATTGTTTTTAATGCTTCTAACAAGATTTCTTACATCATCAAAAGAAATATTTAAAACAGCGTTTGTAGATTTATCATCAAAACAATCAAATAATTCATTTTCTATAATATTTATTTGATTATCTAATTTTTTACATTTATTTTCCAAATCAATGCGTCTTTTATATATGCCACGGAGTTCATCCAATTTCATTGTTAATCTTTTTCTTTCAGCTTCTTTTTCATCAAGCCATCCATCGGGAATTTGCAACAGATCCTTTATTTCATGTGATTTTTTTATCAATCTTCTTAATTTAATGAGATCATAAAGCTTTTTTAAATTTAAAAACACATCCTTTGCAATCAGCAATTCTTCTTTTTTTTCATTAAGGCTACGTATCATATCTTCCTTTTCTACGTACAACCTATATTCTTTTTTCCAATTTGAAACAATGTGCCTAATTTCATCTAAATTAATATTTAAACCTGCTTCTTTTCTTTCTCGGTATATCCGAAGTACGATATTGGAAAAATAGTCGTTAAGATAACAATTTGGAATAAAGCCATGAGCAAGTATTGGCATAATATAGCGAAGTTTATCCTTAAAAGCTATCAACTTATATTTTTTAACAGTCTTTAGAAAAATCTCACCTAGACATTTCTGTAACTGGATTTTATCTGATGATATATTTAAAATATCATAAACATGCGACCAAAAATCGCCATCTTTATAGTATAAAATACCTATCCAAACAAGAAAAATTGATACAGTCAATGACTCTGAATTTTCAAAGGAAGACTTGATTACTTCTTTTGAAATTAAATCAGCTATATAACTTATCTCATCGTCTCTAAGCTCAATAAAGCCTAAAATACCTTTTGCTGAAGACTGATTAAGCAAATTTTCAAAATATCTATCGCTTTCTTCAAGAGAAGCACAATCAATCACCCCATACATCACACCTCTATGTTTTTAAATAAAATATTATAATACATTAACAGCAGTTGCATCTATGCTTAATGGTCTTTGCGCTAAGTATACCACTTGGTCTAATTTGATTTTATTTTCAGGAATAAATACATCATGACCAAGATTCGAAAATAACTAAACTAAATAATCTTCAAAATTCATATTCATTTAATCGATCAAATTGATCTAAATTTTCACCGAATTTTTTTAAAACATCTGTATTTCTCAGGTTCCATGATTATATTGTATCAAGCATTTTTTCTACAAGCATTTTAAATACTTCTTTATCATTTTTATGTATATATGAAAACGGATCATATTTAGAAAATGGACTATCGTACATCATTCCAACGCTCAATATATCAGCAAACACCTCTCTTTGTTGGTTTGCTTCTAGCAAATCAATAGTCGGCATACAAAGTTCTTTTAAAAATTGTATTATTTTTTCAGGCATGATTTTAATATTTCCCATATATCTGGCATGAAGTGCATGCCCTAACTCATGAAAAAACACTGCTTCCGGTGTTGGTGTATTTTTTGAATTAGACTTCATATTGTAAAGAAATAAATGTTGAACAACTCCAGTATCATAATTCATCACTAAGCATTGGCTATTATATTTTTTATGACTATAATTTAATATAATAAACATGGCCTTTCTATTAGCAAACACTTTATTTGAAAAACTATATTTTTCATCTAAATAATGCATTATTTCTTCAATCTTTACCTTAGTTATTCCTTTACCAATTGGTTTTTTAAAGTCTGATAATATCTCATTTCCAAACGTCTTTATAGATTTTAATGTTTTAACAGGGCTACCTTGTTCTGGTATTGTTAATACAATATATTTTCCAACTGCATTACTGCCTTCATATATTGAATATTGCGAATTGCTATCGTTAATTACATTATCAAATACATAATCAAATAGTGTATAATACCGCAATCGTTCATAAAAGTATTTTATAATTGTTGCCTTATTTTTTTCTAAAAGAGCCGATTCTGCAAAATCAATTAATAAATCGCCACAAGTTAATAAATCGTTACAATTAATTATAGCATTAATTTTATCGTAAATATTCATATATGATCTATTCCTTTCCAAATCCTTAAGCGATTTTTAACTCTCGAATAATTTCAATATTATGGTTAGCAACAATCTGGACCCCTATCAAAGTATCAACTATTTTTTATATTTTCTGCACAACAATTTATTTACTTCATTTATGCATCTTATAAATGAAGTATAACTTATACATTATCTTCGTATGTAACATATTTTCTGATTAATAAAGAAAATTCATTAAATGCATCTGGATATTTAATTTTTAATAAATTTACATCTTCTTTCATTTTACTGTATATTTCTTCTGAACTTTCAGGCATCCTTTATCTTTCAATTAAAATCCTGAATAAATCTCTAAATTCATATGATGCTCTATCAAATGGCCAAACACCATATTTATCCATTATAATTATTAATTCCTCTAAAAAATCCGGTTTTTTTTACGCCAAAATCATAAATACTTTTGATCACTTTTGGTACATAATATGAATTCAAAGAAATCACCCTCGTTGCTGATATTACAAATACTCCGCCCCCCTCTTTTTAAGCTCCTTCAATACTTCTTTCACATTTTGCGCCTTGTCTTTTGAACATATTAACAATGCATCTTCCGTATCCACTACTATCACATCTTCTATGCCTAGTGCAGCGATGAGTTTATCGCTTCCTGTTATGATGCATTTCCTTGTATCTACGCTTACGACATTGCCTTTTATGACATTGCCATTGTCATCTTTTTCGTGCAATCTCTCTATTGATGTCCAGCTTCCTACATCATCCCAACCAAAGTCTCCCGGTACTACATACACGTTTTTGGCTTTTTCCATTATGCCATAATCTATCGATATGCTCTCAAGTTTTGAATATTCTTCATATAATACTTTTTCTATCTC
>JASBVU010000151.1 GCA_029960905.1 Thermoanaerobacterium sp. | reverse complement strand
GAATACCGCAAGGAACCATTACACGTTCTCCCATTCTTACAACAGTAACTTTCTTATCTTTGTAAGTTTTTTTAGCAGATAAAGCTGCTAAAATTCCACCTGCGCTTCCTCCAATGACCAAAACATCAGTTTCCATCACTTCTATTACCTCCTATATTTTGCATTTTGCTAGAAACTACCCCCTACCCTGTAGGGTACCTCTACGTAAATTATAGGATTATAATAAACTTATGTCAATAAAATATCAAAAATTTGTTAAGAAAATAGTTTAACAATTTTATTGATTTTTTATTAACAATTGTTTTATACTAATTAGGGAAAGAGAGAGTGATATTCATGATAAAAGAAAAAGATATTGATGCGTTAATTAAAAAATTAGAAACACATCACAACATTGATAAAGAAGAACTTGTAACACTTTTAACTTTAGAAGACCCTTCCAAGATTTATCAAGCTGCGGATAGAGTTAGAAAAAAATATGTAGGAGATGAAGTACATTTAAGAGGTCTCATAGAATTCAGTAACTACTGCAGCAATACTTGTTTTTATTGTGGCCTTCGAGGTCCTAACAGGACAATTAAACGATACAGAATGGAACCCGAAGAAATCTTACAATGTGTAAAATATGGAGCATCAGTTGGACTAAAAACAATAGTCCTTCAAAGCGGTGAGGATAAATATTTTAAAATAACTACTTTATGTAAAATAATAGAAGAAATTAAAAAATTAGATATTGCAGTAACTTTAAGTATTGGAGAACTTTCCACTAAAGACTACGCTGAATTAAAAAAAGCAGGAGCCGATAGATATCTACTTCGCATTGAAACTACAAACAAAGAGCTTTATCAAAAATTACATCCCGGCATGAGTTATGAAAATCGCGTAAGGTGCCTTATGGATTTAAGAGAATTAGGTTATGAAGTCGGAACAGGAAGCCTTGTAGGCCTCCCGGGACAAACTTTAGAAATGCTGGCACAAGACCTCATATTCTTTAAAAAAATAGATGCAGATATGCTAGGAATAGGTCCTTTTATACCTTGCGAAAACACACCTTTAGAAAGGGAAAAAGGCGGCAATGTGGAAATTGTATTAAAAATGTTGGCTTTATCAAGACTACTATTGCCTGACATTAACATACCTGCTACTACTGCTTTGGCTGTTAAAGACAAAGCAGGTTATATTAAAGGACTAAAGTGTGGAGCTAATGTAATAATGCCAAATATAGGTATAGATGAGTATAAAAAATTATATAAACTTTATCCTGGAAAAGTACCTGACAATCCCTCTGAAGCTGTAAATAGCCTTGAAAATATCAAAAAGCTTATTTTATCCCAAAATAGGACAATTGGAAAAGATAAAGGCTATCGTAAAAAAATATTAAATAACAATCGTTCCTTTCTTTACAAAAACTTTTTAGAATAAAGTTCTATAGCTTCCTCAACAGTGTCTACATCTTTCGCTACTATAGGAGTTTTATTCCATTCTTCTTTTATTCTCCTTTGGCTCTCTTTACCCATTGCCTTGCCAATAAAAACTTGACAGTCCTTTAAAACTTCCATTATCTCATCTGTCTCAGCATGTTTATGTTTATCTCCCCCGTAGGGATTTTCCCTTTCTTCAACTTTTTTGTAGCTATTATTTTCATCTACTTCAAAGATTATAAAATACTTGCTCATTCCAAAATGGTTATCTGATAAATGTATCTTGTCGTTAGAGCCTATTGCTACTTTTATCACAAAAAGTCCTCCTCTTCTGTTAAACAATAATTGATGAACTGGTAGTCAAATAAGATAGTTTGTCTTTTAAAACAGATTTTAGGATTCCATATTCGTCTATTCCCGTGCAATGACCTGTATATATTTTCTTTATTCCATAGCTATCTATTTTTTTGGCTATTTCTATGATTTCTTCTTCTGGCATACCTCTTAAATGAAAACCTCCAATTAATGACTTGAGAGAACTTCCTTCAAAACGCCTTTTTGCCGTTCCCAAAATATTTAATATACCTGCATGGGAACATCCCGTAATTACATTAATTCCATCTTCCTCTTTTACTACCACAAAAACCTCATCTAAAAAATTATCCTTTATTTTTTCTCCTTTTTCTTCAATTAAAAAATTCTTAGTAGTGAATTCATTGTCATAAACTATGTCAGTGCTTGTGATCACAAAAAAATCTTTTTCTACTTCTGTATCTTCCTCTATTAGCACAAAATTATTTTTGTATTTATTGTAAATTGCTAAGTTAAAACCTATCTCATCTATATTTCCATTTTTCCTCAATGCATATTTTTTATCTAAAATCCGCTTATGAGCATATATTTTTACATTGGGATTCTTTTTAAGCAAACCTTTGAGCCCACCAATATGGTCATAATGCCCATGGGTGAGAACCACTTTTTGTATTCTTCCCACCTCTATACCCATTAAACCGCAATTTTTTATAAAGTTTTCACTCTGGCCGGTATCCACCAAAACTTCTTTATCATCTTTTTTTACTAAAATTGATAATCCATGTTCTGCTACAAAATTTTTATTAAAAACCACATTTTCTATAAGCACTTGTATTTCCAATTATTCTCTCCTCCCTTCTTTAATGATGATGTTCGTGTTTTTCACAAGGACTGTTAGAAGATATCAAAGTACCATTGATGTACTTCTCTGCCACTTCTGTAGCATTTCCTTCAGCGCCAGTTATTACATCTATTCCATAACTATTAAAAAGCTCAATAGCACTGGTCCCCATTCCTCCAGAAATTATACAATCAACTCCTTTGTCTTTTAAAAACTCTGGGAGAAATCCTGGCCTATGACCGGGATTAGGTAAAAAAGTAGAGTCTTTTATTTTACCATTCTCCACATCAAAAATCCAAAAACCTTCACAATGTCCAAAATGCATTGAAACTTCTTCGCCCTCTGAAGCAACAGCAATTTTCATTTACTTTCCACCCCTTCATCTAAAATTTCTTTAATCCTAAGCCACATTTTATAAATTTGCTGGTAAGCAGTGCTGTCAGGATAACTACTTAAGCTTTGTAAATTTTTTAAAGCTTTTACAACTGTTTCATCAAAATCTATTTTCCCAACAACCACAATGTTGTTTTCCTCACAATATTTTTCTATTTGTTGTGATACTTCTTTATTTAAATCCCATTTATTGACACACACCACGGAAGGAACTTTAAAGCTTTGTATCGCTGACATCACTCTCTTCATGTCAGCAAAACCAGAAAGTGTAGGTTCTGTAACAATTAATACCAAATCAACACCCGTAGCAGAAGCAAGGACAGGACATCCTATTCCTGGAGTGCCATCAATTATCAAATACTCATCGTTATCGTCACTTACTTCCTTCGCCTTCTTTCTCACCTCTGTCACCAATTTCCCTGAACCATCTGCTCCAGGAAAAAGCTCTGCATATACTACTTTTTCTCCCGACTTTGTCTTGGCATATACTACATGGCCTGTTTTTTCCTCTACCAATTTAATCGCTTCAACAGGGCATTTATACATGCAAAGGCCACAACCTTCACAATAATAAGGATTTACCTCAAAATTTGAAATAGCATCAAACCTGCAAAGTCTTTCACAAAGTCCGCATTCAATACACTTGTCTTTGTCAATTACTGCTGTCTCTTTGCCGTAAAAGTCTTGCTTTTCTATTATTTCTCCTTGCAAAACTATATTTAGGTTAGGAGCTTCTACGTCACAATCCGCCATAATCTTATTTTTGACAATGGTGCTCAAAGTAGTGGCAACTGTGGTCTTCCCTGTACCACCTTTCCCGCTTAAAATTGCTAACTGCTTCATTTTTTTATCAACCCCAATGCATCAGTCGTCAACTTCTCAAATATTCCTTTTACCTCTTCATTAACCTCAATCAACAATTTACCTTTTGAATAGGCCTCTGCAAACTCTTTTTTAAAAGGAATCTTCGCTAAAACTTTTATGCCTTCTTTTTCGCAGTATTCCTCGATAATATTGTCTCCTTCCCCAGCTTTATTAATGACAGCGGCCATAGGAATGCCCATCTGTTTTACAAGCTGTACCGCTAAATCAAAGTCGTGCATACCATAAGGGGTAGGTTCTGTAACCAGAATGCACAAATCACTTCCTTCAATAGAATGTATAACTGGGCAGGAAGTCCCTGGCGGGCTATCCACTATTACAGGTTTATCTACATTCTCAATCAATTTATTAATCTCTTTTAAAATAGGCACTCCAGTCGCTTCTCCATAATTTAATTTTCCGTCTATAAAATCTACGCTTTGGGCTTTGCCCTTCCTTATCGTACCAATAGGTTTGTATTTTTCTACTATGGCATCATAATGACACATCTCAAAACAAGCTCCGCAGGAATGACATAAGTGGTCAAACACGAGAATTTTTTTGATTAATTTTGTCAAAGCTCCAAATCTACACGCTTTTACACACTCACCACATAATGTGCATTTGTCGTAGTTTATTTCAGGTATTACGACTTTAACCGTTTTTTCATCTTCTATTTGAGGATTTAAAAATAAATAGCCGTTAGGCTCTTCTACATCACAATCAACGTACAGGCTATTATTAAAAGTTTTGGCAAGGTTAACAGAAACAGTTGTTTTTCCTGTCCCACCTTTACCACTCAATACAGAAATCTTGACTCTTCTCATCTTCAATGCTCCTTTTAATGATGGTGATGTCCTTGATTTGTCGCTTCTGTTATCTTTTCAAGGCTTCCATTTTTAAAAAGCTCTATGTTTGTTTTTACATCTCCTTCTATTGCTTTATAAACTGGAATTTCTGCTGCTTTAAATACTTCCATAGCGTTTGGTCCTACATTGCTTGAGATGAGAACTTGTACGCCTTCATCTATAAGAGTCTGTGCCGCTTTAGTACCCGCACCACTGCTTTGGGCTACTGCAGCGTTGTCAATAACTTTATAATCCATCGTCTCACTATCAACTATAATAAAATATTGAGCTCGCCCAAATCTTGAATCCACCTTAGCTTCAAGAGTTTTTCCTTCTGAGGAAATAGCTATTTTCATATTGCATCCTCCATTTCATTATTGACATATGTTACTTACATTTATTAATATATTATTATTTTTGTCATATGTCAATAAATTTATTAAACAAAAAGCGCACTTAATCTGTTTTACTATAACATTTTAGCCAAATTATATCAAATTAAAGCATAAAAATAAGCAGCCACTTGCGTGACTGCGACTTTTAAAACTAATTATTCCTCTTTTTTATCATCTTTTTTCTCTAATTGGTCCAATCTTTCTTTT
>JASBVU010000150.1 GCA_029960905.1 Thermoanaerobacterium sp. | reverse complement strand
TCACCGCGTTTCACAAGTTCTTGAGCTATCTCTTCTCTCTTATCCTTTGTCAAAGAAACAGCACCAAGTCCTGCAAGAAACATCTCCTTAAGCATGTAATCACCTCCTATCATGCTTTTTGAGGTCTATTTCCCACCTTGTTCCCAACACTATTTTTTCCTTCTTTATCCTTAAATATAACCCACAATGGGCTTGCAATAAAAATTGAAGAATACGCACCGCTTGTGATGCCAATTAATAGAGGCAAAGCAAAATCTTTTATAGATGCAGGTCCAAAGAAGTACATAAGTAAAAGCATAAGCAAAACTGTCATGACAGTATTTATAGAACGAGTCATCGTTTCATTTACACTGACATTTGCTATCTCTTTGTAGCTTGCCTTCCTCATCAATTTAATGTTATCTCTTATTCTATCAAATATGACAATCGTGTCATTTATAGAATAACCAAAAACCGTAAGTATTGCAGCAACAAAAGGTGTGTCGACAACTATCCTAAGCAGCGCATAGGCCGAAATCATTATTAAGATATCATGTATCAATGCTAAAACAGCAGCAGCACCCATCTCAAAGTTAAACCTAAAACCAATGTAAATAAGCATTAAAAGAGCAGCTACAGCAGATGCCAAAATCGTTCCAAACTGCATCTCTTTACCTATAGATGCACTGACATTCTGCGACGATACAAGATCTTTAACAGAAAGCTTGTACTTAGATTCTATAGCATTTATAACGGCAGTCCTCGTTTTATCGTCAAGGCTTGGAGTCGTTATTGAAACATGTGTGTTATTCGGTCCAATAGCCTTTACCTGCGAATCTTTAACACCATTGCTCTTTAATATGTTTGTAATTTCATTATTTACGGCAATCGTCACAGGTTTGTGCATATTAAATTCAACTACAGTACCACCTGTAAAGTCAAGTCCCCAATTTAAGCCCATTGTAAAAAAAGCAATAAGCCCTGCCAATATTATTATGCCAGATATAGTAAACCAAACTTTAGTCTTACCTATGACATCTATATTCCACTTTATGTTATTCCACCTCATAGTTTTCGCCTCCTTATGCACCGTATACTCTAATATTTTTAGTGAATTCTGTCTCAACAATCGACTTTAATAGGAACCTTGAAACAGTTATTGCAGTAAACATACTCGATATAACACCGATTATAAGCGTCAATGCAAATCCTTTTATAGTTCCTGCTCCCATGTAGAACAATACAAATGCAGCAATAAGCGTTGTGATGTTTGAATCAAATACTGCCACAAATGCTTTTCTAAATCCGGCGTCTAAGGAAGCTCTTATAGATTTACCTGCCCTTAATTCCTCTTTCATTCTCTCAAAAATGATTATATTAGCATCAACTGCCATACCTATTGACAAAAGCATACCTGCGATGCCAGGCAAGTCCAACGTGACATGTAATAATGCATATACAATAAAGTTAATTAAAATATATATACCAAGCGCTATATCTGCTATCAATCCAGGCAATCTATAGAAAGCTATCATAAACAATAAAACTATTAGCAGTCCATACATACCTGCTTCTTCACTTGCTTTTAATGCACTAGGTCCTAATGTCGCACCTACAGAACTATATTCAACCTGTTTCAATGTCACTGGAAGTGCGCCACCTCTTATAAGGTTTGCCAAATTTTTCGCTTCGTCAAAATCTTTCATTCCGTTTATAACTGCTTTGCCATCTGGAATCTGTTCTTGAACTACTGGTGCTGATATAGTCTTATCGTCAAGAACTATTGCTATTTGTTTGCCTACAAATTTTGCCGTTGCATCAGCAAAAGCTTTTGCGCCTTTACTATTCAAATCCAATGTGACAACTGGTTCCTGCACACCGGTCTGATCTGTCTGATAAACTGCTTTTGAATCTTTAACATCCGCACCTGTTAATATGACTTTGCCATCCGGTCCTATAAATTTAAGCTGTGCTGTCTGTCCTAAGTAAGAAATAACTTGATCAGGATCGTTAACACCAGGAATCTCTATCCTTATTCTATTCGATCCTTGCTGAACTATAAGCGGTTGTGATACGCCTAAAGCATCTACTCTGTTTCTTATTATTGAAATCGCTCTAGTCATAGCGTCCTGAGAGACATTCCCTTGCGCCTGTTCCAAGACATACACACCGCCCCTTAAATCAAGTCCCAGCCTTATACTATCTTGAACTGGCTTAATCGAATAATTTCCGGCATTTACACCATAAAAAGCAACATATGCTACTATTATGGCAAGCACGATTACTGATAAAAATTTTGCCAATCCTCTCGATTTCATCATTATCCCCTTTCTTTTGTTCGCTACGTTTTATTATATTACTTTTATTGTAAACGGTCAATTATCAAATTGCTGTAGCTTATTATTTTCTTGAGCATCATTTTCTTTTAACATTTCATAGACTTTGATTGCTATAGCACATTCAAACCTTTTCTTTTGCATCTCACATGATAGCTCATAAGGTTTATTAATATCGCCATTTATATTATAATTGTTAGCAAAACATCCACCGCTACAATAAAATCTTGCCCAACACCTACTGCACTCTTCTCTTTTATATATATCGCTTTCCATGAATTTCTCTTGTAACTCTTTGTTTTCAATCCCACTGTCAACACTGCCTAATTTAAAAGAATCATTTCCTACAAACTGATGACATGGGTATATTTCACCATCAGGAGTTATAGCCGCATATTCAAACCCAGCACCACAACCCTGAAGCCTTTTTTTGATGCAAGGTCCGTTATCTAAACTTATTTTAAAATGATAGAATGAAAAAGGTCTGCCCTCATCCATTCTCTCTACATACTCTTCTGCAAGCTTGTCATACTCTTTTAAAATCTTTTCCAAATGTTCTTGTTTCAATGTGTAATCCGTATCTTCTTTTTCCACCACAGGTTCTACAGAGATTTCCCTTATTCCCATATCAGCCAAATGCAGTACATCTTTAGAGAAATCAAGATTTTTGGCTGTAAAAGTTCCTCTAACGTAATGTTCCTTATTACCTCTTTTTAAAACAAAGTTTTTTATTTTCGGGAAAATAACATCGTATGAACCACTGCCATCAATCCTTTTTCTCATGGCATCATTTATATCTTTTCTGCCATCGAGGCTTAATACGACGTTAGAAAAATTTTCATTTATGTAAGTTGATTTTTCTTCATCCAAAAGTACACCGTTTGTAGTTATGGTGTATTTAATAGTCTTCCCGTGTTTTATTGCTTCTTCTCTTCCGTAATCAACCAACTTCTTCACAACATCAAAGTTTAAAAGTGGTTCTCCTCCAAAAAAATCTACTTCTACGATCTTCCTGTTTCCTGAATTTTTGATCAAAAAATCTATAGCTTTTTTGCCTACTTCATACGACATCAACTTCCTGCCACCTTTAAAATCACCGGTTGACGCAAAACAGTAACTACATCTTAAATTGCAATCATGCGCTACATTTAGGCAAATAGCCTTTATGACAGAATCTTTTCTACTTACATCTATATCCTTGTATACATCTTCGGAATAAAGAAGCCCTTTTCTACGAAGGTACTCTATTTCATCGTACGCTTCTCTAATATCCGATTCAGTGTATTTATCCTTTAATAGATCGAGTATTGTGTTAAAATCATTATCTAAGTATAAGTCCAATATTTCATAAGTTAAATCATCCACAACGTGTATTGCCCCACTAACAGGATCTAATACAATGTTCAAACCTAATTGTCTAAATTTATGTATCTTGCTATACATCTTAACCTCCTATACATTTTAAATGGCAGTAACATATTATTACTGCCATTGACCTATGTAAATTAATTTTGGCACTCCTGATTTGCAACAGTGCACGAAGTCTTACAAGCAGATTGGCATGATGCCTGACATTCTCCACAGCCAGGTTTTTTCAGGCTATCTTTCAATGATGTTCTGTTGATTGTTACAATATGTCTCATTTTCATACCTCCTCTTCCATTTTGATTATAACATATAATTTATGACAATGAAAGCTATAGATTTATACCTATCATGCCACCTATAGCACCTAAGACGACTCCCCAAATTAGTTTTAAAGCTACTCCTGCGTTTATTCCAGCCTCCTTAACGAAGTAAACTCCTAAAAATAGCATTAAAAGAACATAAAGAAGACCTGCCAACCCTCCATTTAACCAGCCTTTGCTTTTTGTATTGCGTGCAGCTATAGCACCAGCTAAAACTATGCCAATTATTGTTATAAGCATTGTAAGTGTGGGAAGCGTCAATTCTGAAAGCGGTGTATATGTCAATACCAACGCATAAATTATAAAAAACAAAAGAGTAATTATATAGCTTACTAACAATCCAACTATTATACCGGGTATGTTTAATACTCTGTTGTCGTAATTTTGAGTCTTGCTTTTCATTAAAGCACCTCCCTTTTTTCATCAGTAAATTTTATGCTTATAAAAAAGACAATATTACATCTTATTTAAAACAAAAAAATGCGGTTTCCCGCATCTTTTTATTTGTTATCGCTTTGTGAATTTAGGACTTTTCCCACAGACCATTTGGCAATCTTTAGTTTAACTTTATCAGCACCTACTTCAATCGTAATTGCATCGTCTTTTATGTTTAATATCTTGCCGTAAATACCGCTTTTTGTCAAAATCTCGTCACCAGGTTTTAGTGCATCAATCATGGCTTTTTCTTTCTTTTCCCTTCTTTGCTGCGGTAATATCAATAAAAAGTAAAAAATTGCCATAAAAATTACGATTTCGCCAATTAAATAAATCGTCTGAGCGTTCATTTTATTCCTCCTTGTATCCGTATTTTTTATAAAATTGTGATTTAAATTCAAGCAGCTTATCTTGCTTTATAGCATTTCTAATATCCTCCATAAGTTTCGTTAAAAACCTTAAATTGTGAATTGTTGCAAGCCTCGCTGCTAAAATTTCATTAGCTTTAAAAAGGTGTCGTATATACGCCCTGGAAAAGTTTTTACATGTATAGCAATCACATTCACTGTCTAGCGGAATAAACTCTTCAGCATGTGGAGCATCTCTTACTATAAGCCTACCAGTACTCGTTAAAACTGTTCCGTTTCTGGCTATACGTGTAGGCAAAACACAGTCAAACATGTCGACTCCTCTTATTACACCTTCTATCAAATCATCTGGACTTCCAACCCCCATCAGATACCGAGGTTTATCTTGAGGGAGAAAGTCTATAGTTAGATCGACTACATGATACATCAATTGTTTTTCTTCTCCAACACTTAAACCACCTATAGAATATCCCGGGAAATCCATATCAACTAATCTATTGGCACATTCTTTTCTC
>JASBVU010000149.1 GCA_029960905.1 Thermoanaerobacterium sp. | reverse complement strand
AGAGGGATTATGCACGTATTTGGAGGATTTAACATGATAAAGGAGATTTTTTCGCTACCTGGATTAGCGCGGCTAAGCTTTGATGCACTTTACAAAGACAAATCCATTGAAAAGAAGATAAATCACTATTTAAAAAGCTCTAAAGGAATCAAATATGTAAGTGCTAGCAGCGTTACTGGAAAAGTGCTTGTAAAGTACGAAGGCAAGACCATAGGAGAAATAAAAAGAGAAATCATAGATACGATTTTCAAAGATGATGTAGATGATGAGATAAAGCCATATGAACCAGAAGATCTTCCATTAAAGACTCAATTTTTCATGGTGTCTCTTCCAATGGTTGCCACGATTTACACTGTATTAAAGCGCATATTTGCTGGCAGATCGCCGCTAAGCGGTCATTATGGACTACTAAGTATATCGTCAATTGTATCGATTGTTGCTGGATATCCAATATTTAGAAGTGGTATAAATACGCTGCTTAAGGAACGCAAAATAAATGGCGATTTGATGATAACAATTGCTACTACCATAATGCTTCTTATAAGAGAGAGCATATTGGGGCTTCTGGTTATTTTTCTTGTCAATTTAAGTGTCTTTATTCACTCCTTAAACATACACTATAATAAAAAAGCACTTGAAAGCTTCCTTAAATTAAAACCGGGGAAAGTGCGGATGACATTAGAAGGGAAAGAAATAGAAGTGCCTGTAGAGGAGCTTAATGAAGGCGATGTGATTTCGCTCAAAAAAGGTGATGTGGCGCCATTTGAATGCGAAGTAGTAGAAGGCAGTGCAATCGTGAACGAAAAGTATATACGAGGAAAAGTGAAATACGTTGAAAAGAAAAAAGGAGATAAAATAATTGAATCATCTTTGCTGATAGACGGGGAAGTAAAGGCCAGAATAACTGACATTGAGGCAAACGAGAGCATAGAAGATCTGTACAAAATTGTGGAATTAGAATCAAGGGAGAAATATATTACAAATACTGCTGACGTATATATTAACAAAGTTATACCGCTGTCTTTTATCATAACGGGGCTTGTGGCATTTTATACGAAGGATATATTAAAAGGAATATCATCCATGCTTGTTTTATGTCCATGTACTTTTGCACATGGTTCTACTGGCGTATATGGTATAGCTGTCAAAAATGCTGCAAAGAGAGGTATTTTGATCAAAAGTTCATCTGCAATCGAAAATATGGCAAAAGCCGATATGTTGATTTTTGATAAAACGGGAACACTTACGGAAGGCAGACCTATTGTAAGTGAAATTTTACCGTCATCAAGTACTGACAAAAATCATATATTAAAGATAGCTGCGTCTGCAGAATATGGTGTCGTACATCCTGTAGCATTGTCTATAATTAAAAAAGCAGATGATATGGGTATAAAGGTTGAGGATTTTTCTCATGGCAGAGAAGTCGAAAGCATGGGCGCTTTCGCTTATGTAGACGGAAAACAATTGTATGTTGGCAATGAGAGGTTTATGGAGATAAACAATATTGATTTACATGATGTAGAAAATCTCAGCAATATTTTAAAAAACTTAAATAGAGGTGTAATATACGTCGCAGTTGACGGGAATGCTATTGGAGTCATGGGAATGAAAGATGTACTTAAGAAGAAAAGCAAAGCTGCAGTAGAACTTGCACGATCATTAGGCTTTAGCGATAGTATTTATATTTTATCAGGCGATGACAAGGAGCCGACAGATAGAGTTGCTTATGAATTAGGTATAGTCAATGCGTTTAGCAGGGTATCGCCTGAGGAGAAGAAAAATTTTGTGGAAAGACAAAAAGATGATGGCAAAACCGTCATCATGGTTGGTGATGGGCTAAATGATGTGAAGGCTATGAGAAGTGCCGATGTTGGAATAATTTTAGGAAGGCCAATTAGTAAAAAAATATTAAAAGCACTTGATGTAGCGGTAATCGACGAAAATCCTTTAAAAATACCGTATTTGATAGAGCTATCAAGGTATTCAAAAGAAGTGATAAAGCAAAACCATGTTATAGCATCAGCAATGAGCTATATAGAATATGTTATGACGCTTTTTGGCAGGGTGAATCCATTTACGGCTGCAATGCTTCACAGCATGAATCAAATAATTGTGTTGGCAAATTCACTTAAAGCTTATAAATATTCATCAAGGAGGATTATTTCTGATGGAAGAAATGAAAAAAAGATTCGAAGAAGCTTCGAAAGTTTTAAGACAGACGGTTGACATATCTTTTACAGAGTATTCAAAGGATAAATCGACTAAAAACGAAATTGTAAAATTGTGGCAAGAAACAATTAACGATTTTTTACAGTATGCTGTAAAGATGAGCGAAAAACACCAAGCTAAAGAGCTGTATAAATCTATTGCAAGGGCACTCATTTTTGGAAAATAGCGATTTAATAATATATTTTTTTCGGGATAAAATAATAGAAGAACCTATGAAGGGAGGAAACTTCAATGGGTATCGCTAAAACTTTAGGAAGTAGAAGCTTTTTCTGGGGAATTGGTGTTGCTGCATTAAGTTATATCCTATTTCCAAAAGCAAAGGAAAAGGTAAAGCCAGTCCTGGTAAATGGCGTGAAAAGCACTTATGATATGGCTGATAAGGCATCTTCAGTAATTAATAAAGGCAAAGATAGAATAGCAAAAATGTTTAATGACACAGAAAGAAATGACAGAGATGATGAGAACTTATATCAAAGTCAAATAGACAACCTAGAAGAAGAAAGAGAAAAGGCCATAAAAGAAGTAAATGAGCTTAAAAACAGGATCGAGATGTTAGAAAGCGAATTAAGCAGATTAAAAACTATTGAATGATTCATAAAACCCAACTAAACGTTGGGCTTTTTTTGGTGCAAATTAACTTTATTAAAATATTGAAAAAAGTGAAGGAATGTAGTATTATGTTATTAAGATGACAATGAATATGAAAGGAATGTGTACTATGGATGTCATTACTGCTTCACTAAAAATCGAAGAACTGCTTTTATATGCTTTAAAGCACGGCATCATAGAAAGTCCGGATTATATACAATGCCGTAATTTGCTGTTGGATTTATTTGAAATAAGTGAACCGTACAGTGGTACTATAAATGATGTTGATTTAGATGATCCACATGAGATTCTCAATCCTCTTTTAGATTATGCATACGAGAAAGGTTTTATCAAGGAAAATACGATTACAAACAGAGATCTTTTCGATACGCGGATCATGGGCCTGTTGATGCCGAGACAGTCTGAAGTGATAAAAAAGTTTGATGACATAAAAAGGTCATCAGGCATTGAAAAAGCCACAGACTATTTTTACAGCTTATCAAAAGATTCATATTATATCCGGATGGACAGGATAGTGAAAAATAAATATTGGAGGACAGATACAGAATACGGCAGTTTAGAGATTACAATCAATCTATCAAAGCCTGAAAAGGACCCAAAAGACATAGCAGCAGCTAAAGCATTAAAGCAGATAAATTATCCCAAATGCCTTTTGTGCATCGAAAATGTAGGTTTTAGCGGCAATTTGAACCATCCAGCAAGACAAAATCACAGGGTAATACCTGTCACTGTTGCGGGAGAGCAATGGTATTTCCAGTATTCACCTTATGTATACTACAACGAACATTGTATATTGCTTTACGAAAAACATGTGCCGATGCAAATATCAGAAAAGACGTTTATCAGATTGCTGGACTTCATAGACCAATTTCCACATTATTTTATTGGTTCTAATGCCGATTTGCCGATAGTAGGTGGTTCTATCTTATCGCATGAACACTTTCAAGGTGGTCGTCATGTATTTCCTATGGAGGAAGCAAAGGTAGAAGAGCGTTATAGAAATGAAATGTTTAAAGAAGTAGATGTTGGAATCTTGAAGTGGCCTCTATCAGTCATAAGGCTTTCAAGCAAAAATAGAGATGAATTAATTGAGGCGTCATCCATGATCTTAAGAGAGTGGAGAAATTACAGCGATCCATCTGTTGATATAATTGCTTACAGCACAGTTGGTGGTGAAAAAGTACCCCACAATACCATAACACCTATTGCAAGGAAAAACGATGATGGCATGTATGAGATGGATTTAGTCTTGAGGAACAACCATACTACCGATGAATACCCGTATGGTATTTTTCACCCACATGAGGAACTTCACCATGTAAAGAAGGAAAATATAGGGCTGATTGAAGTGATGGGACTTGCTGTGCTTCCTGGAAGGCTAAAAAAAGAACTTGATGAAATAGAAATGATATTATCAGGTGATAGAAAGTACGACAAAGATGAGATTTCTGAAGATGATCCGCTTTTTAAGCATGTACCATGGATTGATGAGCTTGTCGGTAAATACGGTGTGAATCTCAAAAAGGAAGAGGCAGAAGTTGTAGTAAAAGATGAAGTTGGGAAAATATTCCTAAAAGTATTGCTGGATGCAGGCGTCTTTAAACGTGATGATAAAGGAAAAGAGGCATTTGATAAGTTTTTAAACAGCATACATTTTAAAAAAATTTAATAAAGGAGAGGAATTAAATGGCGACAAAGGTTGTAGAAAAATTTAAAAGAATCTATGGAAGCAGCGAAGGGGTAAGGTTATTTTATTCCCCAGGCAGAGTAAATTTAATAGGTGAACACACAGATTACAATGGTGGATATGTATTTCCATGTGCCCTTGATTTTGGGACGTTTATGGCGATAAGAATGAGAGATGATGGAAAGGTACGCCTTTCTTCATTAAATTTCGACCTTAAAGTTGAAGTAGACGTAAGCGAATTAATTTATGACAGAAAAGATGACTGGGCAAATTATCCAAAAGGTGTATTGAAAGTTTTGCAAGATGAAGGCTATAAATTAAAAGGGTTTGAAGCATTGTATGAAGGTAACATACCAAATGGAGCAGGACTTTCTTCTTCTGCATCAATTGAGCTTGTGACTGGTGTTGCTATGAATGAAATTTTAAATTTGGGAATTGATAGGGTTGAATTAGTAAAAATGTGCCAGAAAGCTGAAAATAATTTTGTCGGCGTCAATTGCGGTATAATGGATCAATTTGCTGTAGGAATGGGTAAAGTCGACTATGCTATATTTTTAAAATGTGATACAATTGATTATAAATACGTTCCACTTAAATTAGATGGTTACAGGATAGTTATATCGAATACAAATAAGAGAAGGGGGCTTCAGGATTCCAAGTATAATGAGAGAAGGAGTCAGTGCGAGGCTGCTTTAAGCTATCTTAAAAAAGAATTAGATGTTGACAATCTTGGACAGGTTACACTGGAAGAATTCGATAAATACAAATACTTGATACCAGATGATGTATTAGTGAAGAGAGCAAGACACGTTGTGACAGA
>JASBVU010000148.1 GCA_029960905.1 Thermoanaerobacterium sp. | reverse complement strand
AGGCGGGGCAGCACTGTCAGTAAAGGCTGTTACGCATAAACCTATTAAATTTATAGCATCAGGAGAAAAAGTTACTGATATAGAAGTTTTTCATCCCGATAGAATGGCTTCAAGGATATTGGGAATGGGTGATGTTTTAAGTTTAATTGAAAAAGCCCAGGCACAGATAGACGAAAAAAAGGCATTAGAGCTGCAAAAAAAGATTTTAGAGCAGCAGTTTTCATTTGATGATTTTTTAGATCAATTACAGGGATTAAAAAGCATGGGACCAATTGATCAGTTGTTTTCAATGATACCTGGCGTAAATATGTCAAAATTAAAAGGAGTAAATATAAGTGATAAGGACATAAAGAGAATAGAAGCAATAATTCAGTCAATGACTAAAGAAGAAAGACAGAACCCTTCTATTATAAATGGCAGCAGAAAAAAAAGGATAGCTGCTGGCAGTGGTACATCGATTCAACAAGTAAATAGTTTGCTTAAACAGTTTGAGCAAACTAAAAAGATGATGAAGCAGTTTACTGATATGGGAAAGAATATGAAAATAGGCAAAAGAAAAATGCCATTTTTCAGATAAAGGCTTGGCTTTAAAAGGAGGTGATAAAGTGGCAGTTAGGATTAGATTAAAAAGAATGGGAGCAAAGAAGTCACCGTTTTACAGATTTGTTGTGGCTGATTCAAGATCACCACGTGATGGTAACTTTATAGAGGAGATTGGATATTATAATCCAGTGTCTAATCCAAAAGAGATTAAAATCGATTCTGAGAAAGCCATAAAATGGCTAAAAGTAGGTGCACAACCATCTGATACGGTTAGAGCTCTATTCAAAAAAGAAGGTATATTTGATAAAATCAATAATTAAAATGCTGTTTTAGGAAGGGATAAACATGGGTGAATTAGTTAAGTTCATTGCAAAATCTCTTGTTGATAACCCTGATGCAGTACAGATTAATGAAATTGAGGGTGAGCAGTCAATTATAATAGAGCTTAAGGTTGCTCCAGAAGATATGGGAAAAGTCATAGGAAAACAAGGTAGAATAGCAAAAGCTATAAGGACTGTTGTTAAGGCTGCTGCAACCAAAGAAAAGAAGCGTGTCATCGTAGAAATAATTTAGGTGATTTTATGGATGATTATTTATCCGTAGGTAAAATTACATCTGCATACGGTGTAAATGGCGAAGTCAAAGTATATCCACTTACAGATCATTTAGAGAGATTTTATGATCTCGATTGTGTGTATATTTTTGATGATGAGGAAAAGATTCAATTTCAAATTGAATCAGTAAGATTCATTAAGAATCTTGTTTTGATAAAATTTTATGAAGTAAATGACAGAAATGAAGCTGAGAAGCTTAAGGGTAAATTTATAAAAATAACGATGGATGATGCTGTAGAGTTGGAAGAAGACGAGTATTTTATTAAAGATTTGATAGATATGAAAGTTTACACTGAGGATAAAAGAGAATTGGGTGTATTAAAGGATGTGCTAAAAACTGGCGCTAATGATGTGTATGTCGTAAAAACAGATAAAAGGGACATATTAATACCTGCTATTAAAGAAGTGATTAAAGATGTGGATATAAATGAGAGAAAAATGATAGTCCATCTTTTGGAGGGACTATAATGGTATTCAACGTTTTGACCATTTTCCCTGATATGTTTGAAGGTATACTCAAAAATAGCATTCTAAAAAGGGCAATTGAGAGAGAATTGATAAAAGTCAATTTAGTAAATATCAGGGATTATTCGAGAGACAAACATAAGAAAACCGATGACTATCCATATGGCGGCGGGTATGGCATGGTAATGATGGTTCAGCCAATATACGATGCAATTAATGCTGTTAAATCGTCTAAAGATATGCCAGTTTTTTATATGGGTCCTAAAGGGAAAAAGTTTGATCAGAAAAAAGCTATAGAGCTATCAAAATATGATGAAATAATCATTTTGTGTGGGCATTACGAGGGAATCGACGAAAGAGCGTATTCACTGATAGATGAAGAGATATCAATGGGAGATTTTATCTTGACAGGCGGCGAGATTGCTGCGATGGCAGTCATAGATTCCGTATCCAGAATGATACATGGAGTTTTGCCGCAAGATGAAAGTTTTATCGACGAATCTTTCTATTGTGGTTTGTTAGAATATCCTCAGTATACAAGGCCTGAAATCTTTAATGGGATGGAAGTCCCTAAAATATTGATGTCTGGAAACCATGCAGAAATTGCTAAGTGGAGAAGGCAGAAATCACTAGAGATTACATTTAAATTACGTCCAGATCTTTTAGATAAAAAGTACTTGTCAGAACAAGATATAGAATATCTTAAAGAATTGGGTTATTCAGATATTTGAAAGGAGGGGAAAAAATGAATCTAGTTGATATTGTTGAAAGAGAGCAGTTGAGAGAAGTACCTGAATTTAATGTTGGCGATACTGTAAGAGTACATTATAAAGTCATCGAAGGCGACAAAGAAAGAATTCAGGTTTTTGAAGGTGTTGTTATAAAAAGAAGTGGTGGATCACTAAGAGAGAACTTTACTGTAAGGCGTATTTCTTATGGTGTTGGAGTAGAAAGAACTTTCCCACTTCATTCACCTAGGATTGATAAGATAGAAGTAGTGAGAAAGGGTAGAGTCAGAAGAGCTAAACTCTATTACGTTAGGAAAAGAGTTGGTAAAGCTGCTAAAATTCAAGAAAAGAAATAAAGGGGACTTGATTAGTCCCTTTTTCAATATTTGGAGGAAATTATGTATCAATGGTATCCTGGACATATGGCAAAAACTAAACGCTTGATTGAAGAGAATTTAAAAATAGTAGATGTCGTTTACGAATTATTAGATGCTCGAATCCCAAAAAGCAGTAGAAATCCATTGATAGACGATTTAGTCAAAAATAAAAAGCGGATTATTTTGCTTAATAAGTCAGATTTGGCTGATTTAGAAGTTAATAAAATGTGGAACAATTATTTTAAGCTTAAAGGCTACATAAGCCTTAACATAAATTCTTTCGATAGCAAATGTATTCAAAATATTTACGAATTGACTTTAAAAGAGTGTAGCGATATAATCGATAAAAAAAGACAAAAGGGTATAAAAGCCAAATTAAGGGCAATGATAGTTGGCATACCTAACGTTGGGAAATCTACGTTGATAAATTCTTTGACTAAAACGAAAAATGCCAAGACTGGTAACAAACCAGGAGTGACAAAGTCAAAACAATGGATTAAAACACCATATTTTGATTTGTTAGATACCCCTGGTATTCTGTGGCCTAAATTTGAAGACGAACACGTAGGAATAATGCTGGCTTTAACGTCTGCAATTAAAGATGAGCTATTAAATTATGAAGAGTTAGCATACAAATTACTTGATATATTGAAAATAAATTATTCAGAGCTTTTAATTCAAAGGTATAAATTAAAAGATGTCGACAAAGATGTGTATGAATTATTGATAGATATAGGTAAAACAAGAGGTTGCTTGTCTTCTGGGGGAATTGTCGATACAGAGCGTGCTTCAAAAATCATCATTGAAGATTTTCGCACGGGGAAAATTGGTAAAATATCTCTTGAAAGGCCTGATTAGGGGGATTTTTGATGCTTTCTATAACAAAAAGCATGGCAATCGTAGGCATTGATGGGTATGTAGTAGATGTAGAAATTGATATATCAAATGGACTTCCATCTTTTGATATAGTTGGATTAGGCGATACAGAAATAAAAGAATCAAGAGATAGGGTAAGAGCTGCCATAAAAAATAGCGGTTATGAATTTCCAATTAAAAAAATAACAGTCAATTTAGCACCTGCAAATACAAAAAAAGAAGGTACATCATTTGATTTGCCAATAGCCATAGGAATACTTATTTGTACTGGACAAGTCAAGCCCGTTGATAGCGATACGGTTTTGTTGGGTGAACTATCGCTTGATGGATCTTTAAGACCCATTAAAGGTGTGCTGCCTATGGCGATGGATGCAAGATTCTACGGAATTAAGAGAATAATTTTGCCATATACAAATGCAAAAGAAGCTGCCATAACAAAAGATATAGATATTATACCTGTCAAGTCATTAAAAGATGTCGTTGATTGCATAAATGGTATAAAAATAATCAACAGTGTGAAGATTGATGTAGACGAGCTTTTCAAAAAAGAAAATTATGATGTTGATTTTTCTGATGTAAAAGGACAGGAAAATGCAAAAAGAGCCTTTGAAATTGCTGCCGCTGGTGGACACAATGTCATGCTTGTAGGTCCTCCTGGTTCAGGTAAAACTATGTTGGCAAGAAGGTTTCCCACCATCCTTCCAGAGATGACTTTAGAAGAAGCGTTGGAAGTTACTAAAATACATAGTATAGCAGGGACTTTGCCTGAAAATGTATCACTATTGACAAACAGGGTTTTTCGAGCGCCCCACCATACTATTTCAACAGTTTCTCTGGTTGGTGGCGGCAGGATTCCAAAGCCAGGAGAAGTTTCTTTAGCGCACTACGGAGTCTTATTTCTTGATGAGTTTCCTGAATTTAGGAGAGATGCTATTGAGGCACTTAGACAGCCGTTAGAGGACGAATGCGTTACAATATCAAGAGTCAATGCTACTTTTACATATCCCGCCAAGGTGATTCTAATTATCGCATTGAATCCATGTCCGTGCGGCTATTTAGGTGACACAACACACGAGTGTAGGTGTACTCCTAATGAAATAAGACGGTATCAAAACAAAATTTCCGGTCCTTTATTAGATAGGATTGATTTGCATGTGGAAGTAAATCGTGTTGATAAACAAAAATATTTTGATGATGATGCAAGTGTTGAAACATCAGAGGCAATACGCAATAGAGTAAAAAAGGCAAGAGAAATTCAATTGAAGAGGTATAAGGGCAGTGGTATATTTTTTAATTCTCAGTTAAATAATAATATGACAAAAAAATACATAAAGCTTGATGAAAAAACTACAGATATGATAAAAGAATACTTCGATACGTTAGGACTTAGTGCCAGGGCTTATAATAAAATAGTAAAAGTGGCAAGGACGATTGCGGATTTAGAAGGAAGCGATGATGTTAAATATGAGCATGTCGCAGAAGCATTTCAATATAGAAATTTAAACAATAAATACATTAGCAACTGAAAGAGGTGTGAAAGATGCAGAGAGTTTTTTCAGGTGTACAACCTACAGGTGACATCCACATTGGCAATTACTTAGGAGCAATGAGACAATTTGTAAAACTTCAAAATGATTATAGTTGTTTATTTTGTATTGTAGATTTACATGCGCTGACTGTTCCACAAGATCCAGATACTTTACGCAAAAAATCCATAGAACTGGATGGACTCTATCTTGCTATAGGTCTTGATC
>JASBVU010000147.1 GCA_029960905.1 Thermoanaerobacterium sp. | reverse complement strand
AAAAATGCCATTATAATTTGAAAATCTTTGGAGATTTAATTTGAGAATTGACAACCTCTCTTAAGGAATAATTATAAGGATGCCCTGTCCTTGAGATTTATCTCTGGGTATATCTCTTTTATCATCCTGTCAATTTTTTCAGCTTCATCATGCTTTCCTATAGTTTTGTATATCTTGTATATCAATACATAATTATCTATATCCATTCTATCAATATTAAAAGCATTTGCTGCCAATGATAAAGCTTCATCATACATATCTTGTCCTAATGCTCTTTCAGCAAGATATCTATATACCTCAGGATTTTGGCTGTTTAAATCAGCTGCCCTTATATATGCTTCCATAGCTAAATCCTCTAATCCGTACCTTATCATAAGTTGTCCATATTTTTCATAGTCCTCTCTTCCAAATCTATTTACATACAACCCCAGTATTGTATTATATAAATCAAATTCTTGGAATTTAATAAGCATATCAAGTAAATTGAAATAACTATCTCTAACTTCTTCAAATTTTGCTTTCATTTCTCCAACTATTGTCATATACAATTTCTTGTCAGAAGATTCTGATATCTCCCATAATAGATTTTTTGCCTTGTCCATTTCTTTTAAAAGTATATAACACAGCACTTTTTGATACGTTGCCTCTTCTTTTGCTTTGCCATACTCCAGGTCAAAATACTCGATTGCTTTTTTATAATCTTTAAGTCCTAAATATACAGTTCCCTTTAAGCTGTTTAATCCCTCTATATCGATATTTATGTTATCAACATATCTTTTTGCCATTTCAAACATTCCTAAATTAATATATAACTTTGCTAATATAGCATTATTTACAGGATTTTTAGTATCCACATGTTTTTCAAAAAATCTGTACACATCCTCAGGCGGTTCATTTTTTATCAACACATCAAAAAGTTTTATAAACACTTCTTGATAATTTGGATTTTCTTTCAATATTTCAATATATTCTCTAACTGCGTCATTGAGCTTATTAAGTTTTTCATAGCAAAGAGCAGTCATATATTTTGCCCGATAGCTTCCTGTTCCTCCCATTGTTATAAAATCTCCATTATATTCTCCCATTGCAACACATTCTTTAAAAATTTCTATCGCTTTTTCGTAACGCTTTTGCTCTGCGTATATCATACCTTCAAGAAACTTAAAATCAGGTATATCAATATAAAAGGCTTTTGCATCATTAGCAATTTTTAATGCTGTGTCATAGTCTTTTAATGCAGTATAGGTTGCTATCAAATATCTTATTAACCGCGTAGCAGAAGGAGAATTAACATTCATTCCTTTTGTGGCTATTAGCAAATGTTTCAATGCTTTATGGTATTCTTTTGCATTATAATACTCTACTGCAAGATTACCGTGCTGGAATTTATCATCAGGATGTTCTTCAAGGTACTTTGATATAAGCCTAATATATTTCTCTGTTTTATTTTTTTCTATCCGTGTTTCTAAAAGATACCCATAGTGAAGTATCGTCACATCTGCTTTTTTAAAAATAGGCAATCTGTTTTCTTCTACGTTTCTTAGGTTTTCATGGATTGGATAAATATACTTTAGCTTTCCATTATTTCTAAATAACCTAAAATTGTAATGCACTTCAGTCAAACCGTTTGCTACATTTGTTCCTCCATAATTTATAAATTTAAAAATATACGCTTCTACCGTATCATCATTTAAAAGTGGCCTGATTTTTGATACATCCTCTTTTCTAATTTCTTCATCTGCATCAAGAAACAATATCCAATCAGATGTAGCATTTTCTATAGCTACATTTCTGGCTTTGCTAAAGTCATCCTCCCATTTTGCATGTATAACCTTTGCCCCGAAACTTTTCGCAATCTCTACCGTTTTATCTTTCGAACCAGTATCAACAACAACTATTTCATCAACAATATCTTTAACACTGTTTATACAACGAGCTATATTTTTTTCTTCGTCTTTTGTAATAAGGCAGAGAGAAAGAGATTGATTACTTTCTATATTTTCCTCTTCAATCCAATCTACTAAATTGGGATTTTTATCAAGAATAGAATAATATTGCTCTTTTATCCCATATTTAAATTCTTTATCTAATGCTAAGTATCGTGTGTATTTATTTATTCGATCTTCTTCTCGAGCCCATCCAAAATGTTTTATCCTTACATTAGATTTCATTATTGGCAATTCTGTAATATTCGCTGGGAATCTCCCACAGTGTAGAGGTGTTTCTTTCCAACGATATTCAAAAAAGGGTTGATATCTAACTAACATTGGCCAGTATCTTTTATGTGCGTTCCAATATTTATCTTCTCTATATTGTTTATCATTCCAAAAATCATATATTCTGAATGCAATTACATCATAAACTGGTTGATTAATTAGATTATTTATTTCTTTCACTATTTTATCCTCAAATAATTCATCTGCATCAATACACAAAATCCAATCTGGATTAGTAGATATTGTTAATTCCCATAATTGTTTCCGCAACTCTACTTCATTAGAAAATTTTGAATATTTATTTTTGTGATAAATTAACGGAATATTTTTTAAGACTTCTTTACAAACATTTTCTGTATTGTCAGTGCTAGCATCATCAATAATTACAGCATTTGTAATAAATTGTGCTGCCTGTTTTAATACATTAGGTAAATACCTATCAGCTTCATTTCTTACTATCATAGATAATGTCAATCTGTTATAACCTTTTTTTGCTATTCTATCACCAGGTAGAAAAACATGATTTTTATATTTTCTAATATATTTTTTATACTTCTCTAATCGCTTCAAATCTTCATCTCTATATATATGAAAAGCAGGAAAATGTGTATCAACATATAGTTCAAAACCTAATACTACTGCTCTTATGGAAAAATGTCTATCCTCTCCCCATAATGAAATATTATATATCTTATCATAAGAAACTCCTTGCAATATTGCTTTTCTACTTATTAATACACAAGCTCCTACTCCTCCAACTTTATATACTCCTGGAACTTTTAAAAGATTTAGAAACTCATTAATTTGTCTACTGATAGTTTCATTTGTAACATTCTCTTCCCTATTTTTATAAAATAAATTGTATTGATCAGAAAGCCATACTTGTGGTAATTCAATTAAGTTCTTTTTCCATTTAGTCCAAAATATTTCACTTATTATGTCTTTATTTAACGAAACTAAATGTTCTAACGTGTTAGGATGTAGTACTATATCAGAATCCACAAAGAAAACAAAATCATACCCTTTATCTTTGGCCATATTTAATATCATGTTTTTGTTTTCGGCAACTTTCCAAACTAGTTCTTCATTCCAGTAATGAGTATTGGAATCTTTGATATACTCTATGTCTGCCTTTTTAGAATCAAGAATGTAAATAATAGAGTCGTTATCTTTAAATTCTTTTAACAAACTTTTTGAAACTGGATCAACATTATCGTCAACAAAACAATAATCTACTTTTAAATTCTGTTTTTTCAGATTTTTTAGTGATAATAAATACTCTTTTAAAATTTCTGGTTTTTGCCTTACAGTAGTGCCTATCAAAACTTTTTTCATTAAATTTCCTCCTCTATCTACTTTTTGTATTCATTCTGTTGTCAGACCAACTAGAATAATTTAAAACTTTACTCTAAACTTGCTTTTTTATCAAAACTCTTTGATAATACTTTTTGATTCATTTAGCTACCTCTTCTCATTCCATTTTAATGTATATATCGACAAAATTCTATTTGATGTTAATTGTAAAAATAGATTTCAATTTTTTGTATGTTAGAATAAGGCAAAAATAATCTGAAGGGCTGATAATTTTATGGACAAATTAGAATATTTGCAAAAATTTTATCCTAATACAGACAATAAAGTTTTAGCAAAGTATCTCGGTATATCCGAGCAATCAGTCAGGAGAGTGGCATCAAAATATAATATCAAAAAAAGTAAAGAGTATATGAAAAAACAGCATGAATTACTTTTAAAAGCAAAAGAAGCCAAATATCTCTCAAGTATTCGAGAGTTACATCCAACCAATTATCAGTTAAATATAATTATCGATAGTATTTTAGGAGATGGAAATTCGTCATATGCACCACGAAGCAAAAATGCTTATTATAGAGATCACTTTTTCAAGAACAATATGAATGTAGATTATGGAATGGATTATAAATGGAATATTGATAAAAGAATCCTTAAAGAAAGTAAAAACGACAGAAGAATAAATTTAAGCAATTTTTACAGTCGGAAATTTCTTTCATATACAAATGAAGAAATAGACAAAATTATTGACCTCAAAAAAAGAGGTTTCTCTGATAAAGAAATTGCTGATAAGCTAAATAGGACCTATTGGGGCATAGTATGGAAAATAAGAGTTTTAAAAGCCAAAAATATGAGTTAAGGGAGGCAAAGCCTCCCCTTGGTGTTATCTGAGTAATTGCAATACTGTCTGTGGTAATTGATTTGCCTGAGCTCTTCCAGGCCGGTTCCTTTCGGATACCGAATAGATCATATCTTCATCCTATCAGTAGTTATCTGATAGGGGCCGGGCGCTTCGGGTTAAATCTTTTAACCCTACGGACTTCATCACCATAGGCTTTATGCCCTTAGGTGGTATGTCCTGATCGTTGAACCTTCTCCAACCTTTCGGTACAGGAGCTTGGCTGCTGGTTGGCCAATCCCTTTATTTTTCAAACCATCGCACTTGCCGTTTCCGGCTATGCTGTGGTATAAAGGGCTCTAAGGCTTTTCCAGCAATTCACCCGGTGATACTCCTGAGAATTGCTTCTCAGGACGCCTGTGAGAAATGGCTCATGCAGCCATTCTCTCAAGCATTGCTGTCGCTGCTTGGTTCAGTATGTTGTCTTTTGTGAATTCCATCATCTCTTTTGCCATATCTACATCTCTTATACGTGATTCTGCTGCTGTGAGGTTTTCTGATGCAACACCTAAGTTGTTAATTGTATGTTCGAGGCGGTTTTGTGTAGCACCTAAAGCAGAACGTTGTGAAGAAACCGTATTTATAGCAGCGTCAATGGCACTTAAAGCTGCGTTAATATCTGAGGTACTTGCAAAAGTCGTTACAGATATAGTATTTACTCCTAAAGTAGTAGCATCCATTGCACCAATTGTCAAACTCATTTGTTGATTTTGATTAGCCCCTATCTGGAATATCAATGGTGTAGATGTATAATATCCATTAAGCAATGTTTTCCCATTAAATTGAGTACGTTCACTAATACCTGTAATTTCTTCATTTAGACGATTTATTTCATCTTGTATTGCTTGTAAATCTTCTGTCTGATTTGTACCTAAATTACCAGCTTGAACTGTCAATTCTCTCATTCTCTGAAGTATTGCATGTGTTTCATTTAA
>JASBVU010000146.1 GCA_029960905.1 Thermoanaerobacterium sp. | reverse complement strand
TATCACCATCAAGTTTTGTCAATATAACTCCATCTATATCAAGTTTCTCATTAAATGATTCAGCCACATTGACAACGTCCTGCCCTGTCATGGCATCAACAACCAAAAGTATCTCGTTTGGATTTACAACATCTTTTATGTTTTTCAGTTCATCCATCAATTCCTCATCTACATGAAGTCTTCCGGCTGTATCAATTATCACAACGTTATAATTATTACTTCTTGCAAAATCTATAGAAGCTTTTGCAATATCGACAGGTGATGTCTTATCACCCATCGAAAAAACAGGTACATTTATAGATGAACCAACAACTTGAAGCTGTTTAATTGCCGCAGGCCTATACACATCACACGCGACAAGAACAGGACTTTTCCCTTTAGATTTTAAATAATTAGCAAGTTTACCACTTGTAGTCGTCTTACCGGAACCTTGCAACCCTACCATCATTATAACTGTTGGAGGTTTGTCACTAAAATTGATCTTGCTTTCTTTAGAACCCATCAAGGCTGTCAATTCATCATTGACAATTTTTATGACATGTTGAGCGGGCGTTAGGCTTTCCATCACCTCTTGCCCCAATGATTTTTCCGTGACAGAGTTTATAAACTCCTTCACGACCTTAAAGTTAACATCAGCCTCCAAAAGGGCTATCTTAACTTCTTTCATAGCCTCTTTTACATCTTTTTCCGTTAATTTACCTTTACCTTTAAGCTTCTTAAAAATATCCTGAAGCTTCCCAGTAAGACTTTCAAAAGCCATTCAAAAACCTCCTAGAAATCCTTATTCACAATTCCAAACTATCAATCTCTTTTTCTATATCGTCCAACGCCTCTAAAGCTTTTTCATCAGAAATATATTTTTTAGCTTCATCTATGGTACGCCTTATTCTATTGATTTTTTCCATGTTAGCATTGTATTTTTTGACAAGACCTAGTTTATCTTCATAATATTTTAAAATACTTTCAGCCCTCTTTAAAGAGTCGTATACACCTTGTCTTGAAATATTAAGCTCCTGCGATATCTCGCCTAACGAATAATCGTCCATATAGTACATTTTAAATATATCCATTTGCTTTCCTGTAAGCAATGAACCATAAAAATCATACAGCACATTCATTTCAACAAAATCAGAATTCATAAATACCACCTGTTAAGGTACTTGCCTTTACATTAAGATTTTATATGAGAAAAACTAATTTGTCAAGTTTTTATTCAAACAATGCTCTTACAAATTTTTCTGAATCGAATTCTTGAAGGTCATCAATTCCTTCTCCTACGCCAATAAACCTTACTGGTATATCAAGTTCAGATTTTATAGATATTACAATACCGCCTTTTGCTGTTCCGTCAAGCTTTGTCAGTATTATTCCAGTTACATCCGTAGCTTCTTTAAAGATTTTAGCTTGTTGTATTGCATTTTGGCCAGTTGTAGCATCTAAAACCAATAATGTTTCTATATTGCCTTCATTAAATTCTCTTTGAGCAACCCTATATATTTTTCTTAATTCTTCCATAAGATTTTTTTTGTTGTGAAGCCTTCCTGCTGTATCGCACAATATAACATCTACATTTCTTGATTTTGCAGCTTTTATTCCGTCAAAAACTACAGATGCTGGATCTGAACCCTCTTCATGCCTTATTATTTCACAATTATTTCTTCCTGCCCATACCTCTAACTGATCTATAGCTGCAGCTCTAAATGTATCTGCCGCCACAAGCAATACTCTTTTCCCTTCGTTTTTGAACTTATTGGCAAGTTTGCCTATTGTTGTTGTCTTACCTACACCATTGACACCAACAACCAAAATTAGAGTCGGCGATGTGATTCTAAATGGCGTCTCTTTAGCTTCCATAATATCGTATATTTCTTCTGCCAGCAATTCTTTCATTTTTTCTGCATCTTTAACTTTTTGTTCCTTAGCTTTTTCTTTCAAATTATCAATAATTTTTTCTGTTGTAGAAACACCAACATCCGCCAATATTAAAATTTCTTCCAATTCTTCAAACAATTCATCATCTACTTTTCTTCCAAAAGATAATATGCCATCTATTTTGGCTGTGAAATTATCTCTTGTCCTTGTTAAACCTTCTTTTAACCTCTGATAAAGCCCTTTTTTATCTTCTTTTTCTGTAATTTCATCGTCTTTTTTATTTTTTTTGAAGAAGTTTAGCATATATTACATTCCTTTCTAAGCACTTTCTAATTTTAAAGATAGTAATTTTGAAACACCCTTTTCCTGCATAGTTACACCATATAATGTATCTGCAACTGACATGGTACCTTTTCTGTGTGTCACAACTATAAACTGTGATTCACGTGAAAGCTCTTTTAAGTAAGATGCAAATCTATCAACATTCGCATCGTCCAATGCAGCATCTATTTCATCAAGGATGCAAAAAGGTGTTGGCCTTATTAATATCATAGCAAATAATAATGATATTGCAACTAATGCCTTTTCACCACCTGATAGAAGAGAAATGTTTTGCAGTTTTTTCCCAGGAGGCTGCACGTTTATTTCTATTCCCGTATTAAGCAAATCATCAGGATTTGTCAAAATTAATTCAGCTCTACCACCGCCAAACAACTTTTTAAATGTTTCTTTAAATTGTGCTTCGATTAAGTTAAAATTATCCTTAAATTTAGTCTTTATAATTCTATTTGTATCCTCAATAATTGAATTAAGTGAATTTTTTGCTTCTAATAAATCATCATATTGCATTTTTAAAAAGTCATATCGTTCTTTTAAGTTTTTGTATTCTTCGATCGCATTAAGGTTAACTATTCCTAAATCTTTAATAGAAGCATTAATTTTTGATAACTGTTGCCTCAATGCCGAAATATTTTCTTGAATTAAATTTAATTTTGCATTATTAAAAGTTATTTCGTAATCTTCCCAAAGTTTATTCTTAATATTTTCAATTTCCATTTCAGTCTTTTGAATATTCAATTCTAAAAACCGTTTGTTTTCTATTTCTTTAGAATATCCACTTTCTAAATTCATTAATATCTCTTTATTAGTATTTATATTTTCCAATTTCGCCTCAATCTTTCTCTCGATTTCCTTTATATCCTCGTTAATTTTTTTAAGTTTTTCCTTCAGAATTTCGCTTTTTTCAATAGATTTATTTATATCTTTTTCATACATTATTTTTAAATTTTCGTACTTGTCAAGGCTTTTTTCTGTCTCACTGATTAATTCATTAATATTACTATACTCTAACTTCTTTTCATTTAATTTTGAAATGTCATTCATCAGCTTTTGCTCATATCTCGCTAATTCAATTTTTAAATTGGTTATTTCTAACTCTAACTTATTCAGAATATCAGCGTTAGAATCTTTGTTATCTTTATAATCTCTAATTAATTTATCTAAAGAAGCCTTTTTCTGATAAAGTTCGGATATTCTTTCTTTGTATTTATTAATTTCCTCGTCATAACTGCCTATAACATCCAATATCTGTTTTTCCTCTAATTCACTTTGCCTTATAATTGTAAGGATTTTTTCTATCTCCATCTCCAAAGAGGATTTATTTCTCGCGCAATCATTTAAAATATTAGCTTTATTGTTAATACTATTTGATAAGAAATCAAACTTTTCTCTTGTTTTTTCTATTTCTTTTGTTAAATCCTCTTTAGATCTTTCCACCTCTTTTAATTCTTTTTCCAGCTTATTACATTTCATATCTTCAAGTTTGATATCTTCTTTCCGCTTCAATATGTTCTGAGATTTTTGAGAGATACTTCCTCCAGTAATCGATCCACCAGGATTAATTACTTCGCCTTTTAGCGTTACTATTTTAAATTGATTTTTAAATTTTCTAGTCAATGAAATAGCAGTATCTAAATCTTTTGTTACTATTACTCTACCTAAAATAAATTTTATTGCTTTTTCAATTTTTTTATCGTACTCAATAATGTCAGAAGCCAATCCTATTACACCATCGTCATTAGTAAAAAACTTATCAAATGGTTTATATGTTATATTGTCAAGTGGCAAAAATGTGGCTCTGCCAAAATTATTTTTTTTTAGAACAGATATAAGATCTTTAGCAGTTTCGGTAGTTTCCGTTATAATGTCTTGAATCGCCGAACCCAAGGCTATCTCAATAGCCAACGAATATTCGCTTCTTACTTCAATTAATTCTCCAACTACCCCCAATACATTTTGTCTTAATAACTCGTTTTTTTCAATGTACTTCATCAAATTTTTAATACTGTGGCTATATCCCTCTTAATCTTTATCCATCTCTTTTAGAAGTTTTAACCTAGTTAATGTACTGTTATATTCATTTAATGTTTTTTCATGTCTTTCATTTTGAATTTTTATTTCATATTCTAAGGATTTTAACTTTTCTTCAGTTGAATTTTTATTATCTTGCAATATAATTAATTCATTATTAAGGCTCTCAATGTTTTTTTGTATCTTTTTTATTTCATCATTTTTAACTTCAATATCATTGAGCAAATTTTTTTTTGTCCTGATTAAATCGCTTAATTTTTCTGATAAATTATTTTTCATCACTTCCGTCTTTGAAAGAATGTTATTGTTCTCTGCAATATCATTTAAAATGTCAACCACATCTTCTTTTGCAGATTCAACTTCCATTTGTTTCAAACTAGACTCTTCTTTTATAGAATCGTATTTTGAAATAAGATTGCTTAATTCCGATTCAAAATATTCTTTCTTTGATTCAATCTCTTTTATGTTGTCGTTAATGTCACCTATTTCTTTTAATATAAAAGAGGATTTATTTTTACTATCCTCAAGGGATTTTCTTAGCCTATCTATGTTTTCTTCGCTGTTTTTTACTTTTTCATTTAAAAGTTCTATCTTGCCATTTAATGTCTCTATCTCATTTATAGAATTAAAATAATCTTGTTTCCTTATGTCCAATTGTTTTTTGAAATTTTCAAGATCTGACTCCTCTTCATTCAATGCATTTTTTTTGCCCTCGATTTCTGTTTTTAATCTCAATACATCATTTTCAATTACGGCATAATCTGATTTATAGTGATTTAACTTTTTGGAAAGCTCCTCTATATCATGGCAATGAATTGTTACATCAATACGTTTTTTTTCTTCCTGTAGCTTCACAAAAGCCTCTGCTTTTACTTTTTGTTCATACAGAGGTTCTAATTGATTTTGAAGCTCCAGCAATATATCATTTATTCTGTTTATATTTTCGTTTGTCACGATTAATTTTTTTGTGCTTCTTCTTTTTTGTATTTATATTTTGAAATTCCAGAAGCTTCCTCAAAAATTTGCCTTCTGTCTTCTGGTCTAGACACTAAAATCTCATCAATTTTACCTTGACCAATAATAGAGTATCCATCTCTTCCTATTCCTGTGTCCATAAACAACTCAAATACATCTTTTAAT
>JASBVU010000145.1 GCA_029960905.1 Thermoanaerobacterium sp. | reverse complement strand
ATAATACCCTGTACGGGTGGGGTATGAGGGTGTTGCCTGATCACAAGACACCTGAGATCACATCAAAAGCCATGAACCTTATAAAAAAGTACGATGGAATATTTACAGGAGATACATCAAAAAAATACGTATACTTGACATTTGATGAAGGATATGAAAATGGGTATACACCTAAAATCTTAGACATACTAAAGGCTAATGATGTAAAGGCAGCTTTTTTTGTAACTGGACCGTATATTAAGGAGCATGGAGATCTAGTGAAGAGAATGGTTGCTGAAGGGCATATTGTAGGCAACCACACTGTAAATCATCCGAGCCTTCCTAAGATTTCCGATGAAAAAGTTAAAAGCGAGATAACTGGTCTTGCTGAAATGTTTAAGGAACTTACAGGGAAAGATATGCATTATTTAAGGCCACCTATGGGTGAATACAGTGAAAGGACATTGTATATAGCAAAGTCTCTGGGATATAAGACGGTGTTTTGGAGTCTTGCTCTTGCTGATTGGCAGCCTTTGCCGGGAGGCCCAGATGAAAGCTACAATACTGTTATGTCGAGAATTCATCCAGGAGCTGTCATACTGCTGCATGCTGTTTCGAAAGACGATACGATGGCTCTTGATAGAATACTGAAAGATATAAAAGCGCAGGGATATGTATTTAAGACTTTAGATGATATAAGCCGATAAAGTGAGGGGATAATTTTGAACCATATCTTAGAAAGGAAGAATTTTTACATGATGGCTGTTGCGTTCATTTTAAGCTTTGGCGCTATAGCCATCATAATGAAATTTTCAGGATATCAGGGATTAAAAGATGTTATGAATATAAATCCTATATATATTGGCATCATGCTGCTTTTTATTTTTTTAAGCTTGATGGTGGATACTTATAGGATAAGAGATTTACTTTTGGCATTAGGGGAAGACTTAAGCGTAGGCTATCTATTTAAGTTTAATTTGGCTACCTTTTTCTTTGGCTATATAACGCCATTTGGCTCAGGTGCGCTGCCAATAACCATTTACCTTTTAAATAAGAAGAAAATTCCACCAAATAAAAGTCTGATGATTTTTACAGCTAAGATTTTGTTTTCAGGAATTTTTTTTGGCACGATACCACCTATACTGCTGATTTTCTTTAGAAAACAGTTAGAGCTTACACATGCTTTATCGATATTTGCTATATTGGTTTCATTTATACTACTGATTTTATTGATAGGTCTTGTTTATATTATATTGAAACCAGCCTTTATAATTTCTATAGTCAATATTATTGAGGATTTAAGATTTTTTTCAGGTGAAAGGTATAAGAAATTTTTTGAGAATACGAAAACCGAAATAATTGAATACAATCACAGATTTAATGAACTTTTCATGGTTAGCTCAGGAGGCAAGCTTTTAATATCGCAGCTTTTATACGCTATGCTTTTTTGGACTTTATTTTACAGCATTGCGCCAATTCTGATGATAGCAATGAACATAAAATTCAACCTTTTAGCAGTCATATCAAGGCAAATTATATTTTACGACATACTTGCTTACAATGTGATACCTAGTGGTGCAGGATTTGTTGAAGTTGGCTTTGCCAGCATATTTTCAAATATAGTTCCACATCATTTATTAGGTGTCTTTATAGGTATATGGAGATTTTTCACATACTATGTTTATTTGATTGCATCAGGAATAGGTTTTTTCTTGATGATGAGAAAAAATACAGATAAACCGTTAAGCGCTGAATGATGATTGTTTTTAAATTATTGCCATGTTTCAAAATTGCTTTTTCTTGACTTTATTCGAAAAATCGAATATAATTAGACGGGAAGGGTGATATGATGGTAACAATTGATTTGTACGACAAGTCGGCTGAGTACTTTAAAGCATTATCACATCCGACTAGAATTAAGATAATTGAGCTTTTGAGTAGAAATGAGATGTGTGTCTGTGAAATGATGGCTGTTTTGAATCTTGACCAATCACATATTTCAAGGCACCTTATGGTGTTAAGGGCAAATGGAATAGTAAAAGATTCAAGAGAAGGAACAAAGATTTATTATACTCTGACAAATAAGGACATCGTTAAAATAGTAGAGGAAGTTAAAAATATAGTTGGTAATTAAGCCATTAAATTATATTTTATACATTCGAATAATCGGATAAAGTAATAAAATATTGTTTAATCATATTCTTAAAATCAGATTAGTTATTTTTTTATCTATTTAATATGAAAAACCGAATAAAGAAATGAAATTAGTGGTGTGAAATGGGGGGGAAGATATGGCTAAAAATTGGTATCCAATTATTGACCACGATAAATGCATACAGTGTTATCAGTGTATTAATTTCTGCAAACATGATGTTTACACAATAGGTGATGACGATTATCCGCTTGTAATAAATCCTGACAACTGTGTAGAATTTTGCAGAGGTTGTCAGAAGATATGCGATAATGATGCTATATCGTACTTTGGTGACAACAAGTAGACGGAATTTATGATGTTGCTTAAGAATTTTAGAAAAAATTATAAATTTTTGGAGGGAATGATAAAATGAGTAAAAAGGGATTACTTTTATGTGTATGCCAAGGCACATGTCCTTCATTTCAGGATATGGACACATTCGAAGTTTTAAACACATTGAGAAGAGAAAATATATTTGAATGGGTAGGACTTCATCCACAGCTTTGTGCAGAGGATGGCGACAGGTATTTACGTGAATTGTTGAAAGGTGCAGACATAGATGAGTTATATGTTGCTGCTTGCGATCCAGTAATGCAGAGAAAAATGTATAGAGATGCTTTTGATGCAGTAGGATTCGACAGAGAAAAGCATATCGGCATAGAAATAAGAAATATGAATACAGAGCAAGTAATCAATGAGATTAAGAAAGCTGTTAACGAAAAATGAATCATAAAAAGATAAGCTACGTTTAAAAAAGAATAAAAGTGCTGCAGCATTTTTAGATGCGGCATTTTTATTTTTTACGATAAAGTAAAGCGAATGTAATATGCTATAATTAAGACAAAGGTTTCAAATATATTTTAAGTGTTTTTCTAAAGACAAGGGAGGTTATTAAAATGGCTCATCATCATGAACATGAAGTTAAAACTAAGAAAAGTTTAATGACGACGATGTTTTTAAATTTTTCAATAACAGCGGCAGAAATTATTGGAGGGATATTTTCAGGAAGTTTGTCCCTCATATCAGATGCGCTTCACAATTTTAGCGATGCCATATCTATTATAATTAGTTATTTTGCTATGTTGATATCGCAGAAGGAAAATAATGAAAAGATGACATTTGGTTATAAAAGAGCAGAAATTCTTGCAGCTCTTTTTAATTCAGTCGTTTTAGTTGTAATATTGGTATTTTTGTTTAAAGAGGCTTATATAAAATTTTTCAATCCAGAGCCTATTAATGGTGTCATAATGATTGTAGTCGCTTTGATAGGTCTTTTGGCAAATGCATTATCAGTATTTCTACTTAAAGAAAATGCAGAAGAAAATCTCAACATTCGTTCTGCCTACGTACATCTTCTGTCAGATGCTTTGTCTTCTGTAGGAGTAGTCATTGGAGGAATATTTATATATTTTTTAAAAATTTATTGGATAGATCCACTATTGACGGTTTTAATTGGCATATATATAATTAAAGAAAGCTTTGAAATAATCAACGAATCTGTGAGTATACTTATGCAAGGCACACCTGAAAACATAAATTTAGAAATCGTAAAAAGAGAAATTGAGAAGTTACCAGATGTAAAAAATATTCACCATGTTCATGTTTGGCAGACAAATGACGACGATGTACATTTTGAATGCCATGTAAATTTAAAAGATGATATTAAAGTAAGTCAAGCAAAAGAGGTGATGGAACAGATTGAAATTGTTTTAGATGAATTGTTTGACATACATCATGTTACATTGCAGATGGAGTATGAATGTTGTGAAGATGTTGGTTTGATAAAAAAGGTTGATGATACTATTAATTAACACATTTCTGTAATTTAAATTGGGAGAGGAATGTGATGCAAAATGATAGTCAGCGCTTTTTTGCTTTTAGGCATTATTTCTGGTTTTGTCTTATTTAGAAATTTGAAGGTGCCGTATGACAATCAGCCTCTTGAAAAACAGTATAAAATTTCTGTCATAATCCCTGCAAGAAATGAAGAGAAAAATCTCCCGTATATACTTGAGTCTCTAAAAAAGCAGACGTATATGCCTTATGAAGTAATCGTAGTTGATGATTTTTCCTCAGATAGGACTTTTGAGATTGCAGAAAGTTATGGCATTAAAGTTATAAGAAATACAGAAATGCCAGATGGTTGGACAGGGAAGACGTGGGCTTTGTGGAATGGATACAAAAATTCTACAGGTGATGTACTTGCATTCATTGATGCTGATGTTAGACTATCTCCCCGTGCTTTAGAGGCATTGGTGAAAGCGAGGGAGAAGGCAAATGGAGCTATATCTGTTGTACCATATCATCGCCCTGAAAAATTTTATGAAAAGCTTTCATTGATACCATATATTTTGGGGATTTTTGCATTCACATCGCCGTTTGAAAAGTATAATCCACAAAAAGGAATGTATGGCTCTTGCATTGTCGTATCCCGTGAAAATTATGAAAATGTAAACGGACATTACAGCATAAAAGGAGAACTTTTAGATGATTTAAATTTAGGAGAGAAATTTACGTCAAATGGTATAAATGTCCAGAATTTCATAGGATATGATCTTATTTCGTTTAGGATGTATCCATACGGTATAAAAAGTGAAATAGAGGGATTTGGGAAAGGAGCAGTATTAAGTACGTCTAGATTAGAAATTGCGACGATAATTCTTATTGCATTATGGCTTGTTGGGTTATTAGCGGTGGAGCTCATTACTCCATTTCTCGCATTTTATAGAAACGAATTGCTTGGTTTATTTTTGGTGCTTTATATTATGTACACATTGCAGATAATTTATATAGACAATTGGACAGGGCGTTATGGCATCATAGTTCCGTTATTTCATATACTTTCATCGCTATTTTTTATATACATCATGGTTTACTCATTGTATCAAGTTTTCTTTTTAGGATACGTCACATGGAAGGGGAGAAAAATTAAAATATAAGAGGGGGGAATTATATTGGTAGCACTTTTTGCCTTAATAGGATTTTTAAGTGGATCAATGATGTTTTCATACTGGTTAGGCTTATTGGCATTAAAAGACATACGTCATTATGGCGATGGAAATCCTGGCGCGTTTAATCTGTGGCATGTGGCTGGATATAAATTTGGCATTTTAGGAGTTGTTCTTGACTTTTTAAAAGGCTATTTTCCTCTATCAATAATGATGTCAAAAGGATATATTAGCGGCACTGGAATAGTTCCTGTGGCTGTTGCTACGATATTAGGTCATGTTTTTTCTCCTTTT
>JASBVU010000144.1 GCA_029960905.1 Thermoanaerobacterium sp. | reverse complement strand
ATATTTCTTCATAATTGTGATTTTTTAAATAAGCTTACAAATTCATATGCACTTACTCTATTCCAAACCAATATCCCACTTCTTAAAATTTACAACTTTGCATAATCCATTAGAAAACAATGAAATATTTACAGATTGGCTGTCTGGGTAAACTCTTCCAGTCATTACTTTTTCTCCACCATTTATAAAAACTTCAACAGACGATACATCCACAAAAATATTAAGCCTTAATCTACCATCTATTAATTCAACTTCTGCCCTTCTCTCTCCTTTAGGTCCAATGCCAGATCTGTCTCGGTTAAATGAAAATAATCTTTCACGACAATTATACGACAAAACAGTCTCTTCGCTCTTTCCCTTAAATACCTTAACTCCAAATTCATATGCATTTTGTGGTTCAAATTCAACATCAATCTCATAACATATTCCATTCGTTTCAAGATTAACTTCACCATTTAATTCTATGCCTTGCAAGCTGTATTCATTTTTCCTATACTTAGCAATCTCTGATATTGGCTTAAAGTATATCTTCTCACCTATTTTTACAACTTCTCTAGGAAGCGACATAGCTCCAGCCCAATTATGCCCTAGACTATTAGTAACCATATCGGTATCCCACATGTTCATCCAAGCCACCATTATAACTCTACCATGCTTATCCACAGTCGTCTGTGGTGCATAAAAGTCGAATCCATAATCTACCAAGTAGTAATCTGTATATGCGAATTTTCCTTCATCTGCATTTAGCTCACCAATAAAATAGATAGAAGCATGAATATTTTTAAAATAACTACCATTATGTCTCATGTGCTGTGCTGATACAAATAAAATATCTTTATCATCAAATCTGACTATATCAGGGCATTCCCAACCGGTACCTGTTTCTTCAGTGCCCTTAATTAAAGTATTTACAAACTCCCATTTCTCTAAATCATGAGATTTATACATGAGAACCTGACCATGTCCATTGGTGTCGTTTGAGCCTATAATAAGATAATATATATCATCAATGAAAAAAACTTTTGGATCTCTAAAGTCTTTCTTGCTTGCATCATCTGGAATCTGTGCCACATCTATTATCGGATTTTTTCCATACTTTTCAAAAACAACTCCATCTTCTGATATAGCCATATTCTGAACCTGTTTATAATTATTATTTTTGTCTTTTTCAGTGTATATATTGCCTGTATAAAAAAGGTATAATTTCCCGTCTTTTTCAATAGCACTTCCAGAAAAGCACCCATCTCGGTCATAGTCTCTATCCGGTGCTAAAGCTACAGGTAAATAAGTCCATTTAACCAAATCTTTGCTTACAGCATGCCCCCAATGCACTGGTCCCCAAACAGCATCATATGGGTAATGTTGATAAAATAAATGGTAATTGTCTTTAAACTGAATAAATCCATTTGGATCATTTATCCACCCATATTCACCCATTAAATGGTACTTTAATCTGTATCTTTGATTTAATTTTTCTTTATTGCGTCTTATAAATTCATTTGCATCAATAATTTTGTTCATTAAATTCATCCTCTCTATTTTATTGAGCCTTGTAAAACACCTTTTATAATCTGTTTTTGCATTATCAGATAGACAATTATTACCGGAATAGTCGCAATCATTAATGCTGCCATTGCAGGACCATATTCAATTGTATATGTCCCATAGAAATAGAAAACAGACAGTGGCAATGTTCTCTGGTCAGGCGATATCAAAACTAAATACGGTAGTAAAAAATCGTTCCAAATCCATAAAATATCCAATATGGCAATAGTTACTGTCGTCGGTTTTAGAAGTGGGAAGACAATTTTAAAAAACGTCTGAAGCTGGCTGCATCCATCAATCGTCGCTGCTTCTTCTAGCTCTACAGGTATGCTCTTTATAAAGCCGTGGTACATGAAAACAGCTAATGATGCACCAAAACCAACATACATATAGATTAAAGACCATTTATTATTCATCATCCCTATTGAACCGTATATTTTTACAAGCGGTATCATTATGCCTTGAAATGGAATGATCATAGATGCAACCATAAAGAAAAACATAAATTGATTGAACTTCCACTTTCTCCTTACAAAAATATATGCAGTCATAGATGAAAACAATGTTATCAGCACGACACTAAACACTGTAATGATTAGTGAATTTGCGAATGCATGTAGATAATCCATCTTTGTATATGCATCAATATAGTTGCTTAAATTTAGCTTATCTGGAATCATAATAGGATTTGTCAGTATGTCTTTTCTTTCTTTAAATGAATTAATTAATACAATAAAAAATGGAAATATATATAGTACAAATACTATGCTTAAAAATATCAGTTTTATGCCATTTAATATATATTCTTTTCTTTTCATCAGCTTTCCACCTCCATCTTCTTACTGAAATATACTTGCAATAATGTGACAGTTGCAACTACAGCAAAAAGGAAAAATGCTTCTGCCTGGCCAATACCGTATTGCTGACTCAAAAAGGCAGTATTATAAACGTGCATGGAAATTAACTCTGTACTCTTATACGGACCGCCATTTGTTAAAGACAAATTTATATCATAAACCATAAACCCTCTCTGCAAAGTCAGAAAAACGCTTATCGTAAATGATGGCACCATCAATGGAAGAATTATATTTTTAAGTCTGTAATATGAATTTGCACCATCAATACTTGCAGCTTCTAGGAGATCTTTTGGAATATTCATAAATCCCGAAATATATATGACCATCATGTATCCAGAGTATTGCCACACTGTTACAATGACCAACGCCCAAAAGGCTTTATTGGGATCAGAAAGCCAAGATGCACTAAATATAGGCAAATTAAAGCGTTGTCCAATGTAAACAAGAATATTTGAAAAAACAACCTGCCAAATAAAGCCAAGCAGTATTCCTCCAACCAAGTTTGGAGTAAAAAATCCTGCTCTAAAAAAGTTTTGTCCTTTTATGCCACTAGTCAGCAAATACGCTAAAAAGCAAGCAATAGCATTAATAAATATTACAGAAAAAAACACATACTTTAAAGTAAGCAAAAAAGATGTCCAAAATACTTTGTCTTTAAACATTTGTAAATAGTTATTGAATCCAATAAATGTGTGTGTAGCAGATATACCGTTCCAGTCAGTAAAAGTAAGGTATATTCCGTATATAAAAGGCAATATTATTACAGTAAAAAAAGCAATAGTTACAGGTCCTGCAAATATTAAATACGTCTTTAGTTTACTCAAAAAATTTTTTTCTAGATCCATAATAAATCCTCCATAACATCGAATAATTCTGAATAACGGATAGAACATTCCATTCTTTCTTGAAAGCATTTTCTAAGTCATTTCTTGTTTTTATTGATTTCGGATCAAAACTTCCGTCAAAGGCCTTATCTAAAACTACTTTGTTGTATATAAAGCCATATCCTTCTATTGCAAAAGGAAAAGCTATAACTTTACCGTCAACAGTTGCAACATTCAGCGCACCGGATACTGCATCTGATACCCACTTTTCATTGCTTAAGTCTAAAAACTTGTCTTTAAATTTCGCAACATCACCCGGATCAAGCATAGCTAAAGTAGGAGCATTACCAGCAGCGTACATGGAAGTGATTTTTTCAAAAGGAGATTGAGCTTCAGATGTTGGAATTACATCAACAGTAATATTAGGATTTTCTCTTGTAAATTGTTTTGCTACGTTTTCTAATTGTGATTCCATTTCGGCTTTAGAATTTAAAAATGTAATTTTAACGGTTTCAGAGCTCTTAGATGATGATGTATTACTTTTAGCTGATGTGTTGTTGTTCGTCGTACCACAACCTGCAACAAGTGAAAGTATCAAAGCTGACGATACAACAATTGATAATAATTTTCTTCTCTTCATGATGATCTCCTCTCCATAATTATTTTAAAGTTTTTTGTAAAGCTTTTTATTATGGTTTTATTATATCACGCATTTATAAATATGTCAACCGTTTGATATATTCAAAATAATTCTGTATTTTCTTAATTACATTAATTATTGCAATTAATTATGAAAACCCCTCACATCACATATACTCTCTTGATGTGAGGGGTTCTGATTAATCAAATTTTATATCATTCATATTTATATACGCTACACCTATTACAGTGTCTGCACCACCGTAATATACAAATATGTCGTCGCCTCTTACTGCATTGCCGCAACTAAAAACTACATTTGATATAAAGCCGTTCTTTTCCCATTCAAGCTCAGGTTCCAAAATCGGTTCCTTTTGCCTCGCTAAAACTATCGATGGATCATTTATGTCGAGAAGTGCTGCACCTAATCTATAGACATTGTCGTCATCTGCAGCATGGTAAATGAGAAACCATCCATCTTTAGTCCTTATAGGCGGTCCAGCCACACCTACCCTTGAGCTTTCCCAAGTGCCTTTGATAGGTTTTATTATTGATTTATGGCCAAACCATGTCTTCAAATCGCTGGAGTATGCTATCCATATATCCGGATACCTTCTGTGAAACATTACATAATTGCCATTTATCTTTTCTGGAAAAAGTGCAGCATCTTTGTTTGGCTCATCTAAAATAACACCTTTTCTCTCCCAATTTATTAAATTTTTTGAAGTTGCAAGGCATATTCTGTAGTCATCATCTGTCCTATCTCCAAAGCCTGTATACATCATGTAGTACGTGTCATCAATCTTAACTATCCTTGGGTCTTCACATCCTCTTAGCTCTTGCTCTACGTCATTGCTCAAAACAGGTTTATCAAGCCTCATAAAGTTAATTCCGTCTTTGCTTACAGCGTAACCTAACCTCGATATATATTTGCCGTATTTTTTGTGTGGTCCTAGATCTGTCGCTCTGTAGATAATGTGAAATAATCCATTGTCGTATATTGCAGAACAGTTAAATACAGCTTTTCTCTCCCATTCATGCTCTGTCACTGGTTCTAAAATTGGTTTGTCGCTTAGCCTTTTTAGCTTTATCAATTTATCCACTCCTTAAAATGATATTTTATTTTTTTCAACTACTGCGACACCTACATGTGTATCTGCACCACCGTAATAAACGTAGTACATTCCATTTGCTTCAACTGCACCACAGCTAAAAACTACATTTGGTACAAGACCTTCTCTTTCCCATTCAAGCTCAGGCTCCAAAATAGGCTCTTTCTGCCTTGCTACCACTTTCGAAGGATCTTTTAAATCTAAAAGTGCTGCACCTAACCTGTACACATTATTTTTGTCAACTCCATGGTAGATAAGAAGCCATCCATCCTCTCTTTTTATAGGAGGCCCAGCTATGCCAATCTTCTTAGATTCCCATGTATCTTCAATAGGCATCATTATTATCTTATGATTAGTCCAGTTTATCAAATCATCTGAATATGCTATCCAAATATTTGGTTCTCGCCTATGAAACAAGACATATTTACCATTTATCTTTTCCGGCAAAAGCGCTGCATCTTTGTTTGGTTCATCAAGAACTATTCTATGTCCTTCCCAGTTTTTTAAGTCATAAGATGTAGCCAT
>JASBVU010000143.1 GCA_029960905.1 Thermoanaerobacterium sp. | reverse complement strand
TTTGGGCTTATAGTTGTTCATCATCCAAAGGGTTAAGTCAAGTGCATGTGTTCCGATATCTATAAGCGGTCCACCGCCTTGCTCTTCTTCGTTTAAAAATACTCCCCATGTAGGAACAGCGCGACGCCTTATAGCATGTGCCTTTGCAAAGTATATTTCGCCTAACACACCATCTTGACACAATTTGTGTAAGTACTGAGAGTCCGGTCTAAAGCGGTTCTGATATCCTATGGTCAACTTCTTTCCTGTTCTTTTTGCAGCATCCAGCATCCTTTTGGCATCATTAGCAGTCTTCGCCATAGGTTTTTCACACATGACGTGCTTTCCAGCTTCTAATGCATCAACTGTTATATCTGAATGTGATTTATTTGGTGTACACACATGCACTACATCGATGCTTTTATCTTCTAAAAGCTTTCTGTAGTCATTATACGTCTTAGCTCCATCTACACCATAATCTTTTGCAGCTTTTAAAGCTTTCTCCTCATTTACATCGCAAAAGGCAACCATTTCTACATTATCAAGCTTCGATAGAGATGGCATGTGCTTGCCATTTGCTATGCCTCCACATCCTATTATTCCAACTCTTATTTTCTCTCCCATAAAAATTTCCTCCTTTATTTTACAGTAGAATGCCTTATTATCAATTCATGCTCTAAAACTATGTTTTCTTTATTCCCTCCTTTATTTTCTATTTGCTTTATAAGTAGCTCCATCGCAGTACAACCTATATCGTACTTTGGCTGCGACACCGTTGTAAGAGACGGATTGTACATGGGAGCAAAACTTATATTGTCAAATCCAACAATGCCAATGTCATCAGGAACCTTCAAGCCATTTTCATAACATGCCTTAATTGCCCCAATGGCCATTATGTCTGATATAGCAAATATTGCCGTAATCTCTTTATGATCATTCAAGAGACCTTGTGCTGCTCTGAAGCCGCTTTTAAATGAATAATCGCCATACCTTATGTAGCCGGGATTAAATGGGATTCCCGAATCCTCTAAAGCGCTTTTATATCCTTCTTCCCTGTGCTTTGTGGACAAAAAATTATTCTTACAGCTAATAAGCCCGATGTGCCTATGCCCTAATCCAATCAGATGCTTTACCGCTTTATACGATGCCTTGTAGTTGTCTATAGATACGTGTGAAACATTTGCACCCTCTTTGTACTCGCAGCACTGAACGACAGCGTATTTTTCTCCTATTTCATTAAGTTCTTCTTTATTCATCTCAGGGGCCATAAAGATTACGCCGTCAGATAGCCTGTTTTTTAAAAGCTCCAGATACATCTTTTCTCTCTCGATATTGGAATCTGTGTTGCAAAGCATCACACCATACCCATTTTTTTGTGCTACATCCTCTATGCCTTTTACTATCCTTGCGTAAAAGGGATTTGATATTGTAGGAAGCAGCACCAACACCATTTTAGTCTCCATCCTTCGAAGATTGCGCCCCAAAAGATTGGGATTGTAGTTTAGCCTTTTAATGACAGATAAAACTCTTTCTCTCGTCTCATCTGAGACTCCAGGGCTATTATTCAAAACCCGAGATATTGTGGCAACCGATACGCCAGCTTCTTTGGCAACATCTTTTATCGTTATCATAGCAACTCCTTCGTAATTGATTACTATATGTTTTAGGTGAAATTTACTTGAATTTAACCTATCAATAACCCTTACTAAAAATATTTTACGTAACGGATTACATTAATATGATAAAACAAGTTTTACGTCATGTCAATTCTAATAGCCGCTTCCAATTTTGTGTTTCAGCCAATTTAATACATCTACCTTCAAATAACTTTTATTTGCTTCGACTTTTGCGCAATTCAAACTTGTCCTAAAGACAAAAGCCACGTCATAAGCGTGGCTTTTACTCATTTAAGCAATTTCTTTAGCACCTTTCCAGTTGGACTCTTAGGAAGTTCATTGACAAACTCAAATATCTTAGGAATTTTATACTTTGCCAATTTGTCGTGCAAAAAGCTTTGAAGTTCTCTCCGGTCTGCTGTCATTCCATCTTCCAACACGATAAATGCCTTGACTTCCTCTCCCTTATATTTATCACCAACTCCAATGACTGCTGCTTCTCTCACTGCAGGATGTTCCATAAGTGCTTCTTCCACTTCTCTAGGATACACATTGAATCCACCTAAGATAATCATGTCCTTAAGTCTATCAACTATATAATAATAGCCATCTTCATCTTTTTTTGCAAGATCGCCTGTATGAAGCCATCCATTTCGCAAAACCTTTTCTGTTTCCTCAGGCATATTGTGATATCCCACCATTATGTTAGAGCCTTTTAAAATAAGCTCACCTACCTCACCTACTAGCACCTCATTGTCGTTTTCATCTACTATCTTAGCTTCATTGCATGGAAGAGGTATTCCTATGGAGCCTGGCTTCCTTATTTCGAAAGCTCCAAGAGGGTTTAACAATGCCACAGGCGCAGCTTCCGACAATCCGTAGCCTTCAACCAAAGGAAAATTAAACTTTTCTTCAAATCCCCTTTGCACTTCTGGCGCTAAAGGCGCACCGCCTGAAATAGCAAGCCTTAAAGCTTTAAACTGCCCTTTCTCAACCATCCTAATCAAAAATGCAAAAATGGATGGAACACCACAAAATACTGTTATATCTTCATTCAAAAGCGTCTCTAATGTATCCTTTGGCATGAAGCTGTCTTTAATAGTTACTGTGCTGCCAAGGTATAGTGCAAGCAGTACATTTACCGTCCATGAAAAGCTGTGGAAAAGCGGCAGCACACATAGAAAGTTATCATCTGGACCTAAATCAGATATTTCATCCATTGCTACTACATCAGCTTCAAAATTTCTGTGAGTAAGCATTGCACCTTTTGGTTTGCCAGTTGTACCTGACGTATAGAGGTATGTGCAAACTTCATCATCATTTATCTCAACTTGCTTAAAATCATCGTATTCCATGATCTTTTGCTTTGTATCCTCATTTAAAACTACTATGTTTTTTAGATTCAGCTTTCCAAAAGCTGATACATCCACATTTTTAAGAACAACGGGATGCACTATAATTGTATCCGCTCCAGATTCTTTGACGACGTACTGGATTTCTTCCATCGTGTACATGAGGTTTAAAGGAATAGTAACCGCTCCAGCCTTTGCAGAGCCTAAATACGCAAAAACAAATTCCGGGCAGTTTGGCATGCTAAGTATGACTTTATCCCCTTTTTTGACACCTAAAGATTGAAGATACGCCGCATAACAATTAACGTATTTCGGCAAATCGCCGTATGTTATAGTTTCACCTTTAAATTTTATTGCAACGTGATCTTTTAAACTTGCGTTTTTCTCAAAAAACTCGTAAATCTTCACATTAAAACCCCTTTTCTTAGAGAATTGCTGCACCTATTATTCCTGCATCATTTCCAAGCTCAGCTTTTCTAATGTCAGCGTAAGGCAGATCTTTAAAAAGTATGTTTTTACTTACTTCTTCTTTAAGCGGCTTTAAAAGGAATTCTCCAGCGTTAGCAACGCCACCACCTATTATGACTACCTCTGGATCAAGTATGTTTATGATATTAACAATTCCTATGGCAAGATACTTGACGTAATCATTAAATATAAGCATTGCCGTCTCGTCAAATTGTCTTGCAGCGTCAATAACGTTTTTAGCCGTTATGGATTCAATCTCGCCACCTGCCAATTTGAGTATAAGCGAATCGCTGTTTTTCATGACAGCCTTTTTACCTTCTCTGATTAACGCCGTTGCAGACGCAAAAGTTTCAAAGCAGCCAATCTTGCCACAATTGCACAAAACTCCATTGTCGCCAATCACAATATGCCCAAGCTCAGGAGCAAAATGGTGTGAACCGTTAAACACCTTGCCATTAATGAAATCCAGAACCTACTGTACTAAAGTTATGGTAACAGACGAGTTTGTACCTCTTCCAGCTCAAATATGCTTTCCACTGGGTACATTTGCGTCGTTACATCCATAGGCCATCGATGTATTTATGTATTTCCTTTACTAATGGCACCTTTGTCCAATAGAGATTCACAGCTCTTAAAACAACACCTTTTTCGTTATCAGCAACACCGGGAACGCCTATCCCCATAGCCTCAATGTCAGATACATCAAGCCCACACCTTTTCACAAGTTCCAGTGAAATTTCAGCAATGTCTTTAGCGATAGCAGCATAACCTCTTTTAGGCTCTGCAGGTCTCGACCCTGTCGCAATTATCTTTCCATCCTTATCCACCAGCCCGACAGCTATGTTTGTTCCTCCTACATCAACGCCAATTCTCACATTCATTCCTCCTTAACTCAATTTCTAAGTTTTCCCTTTAATCTTAAATACTCTTTAAACTTACCTACATCTGTATTTAAAATATTTTCCTCTTCAATATTTGCGCTTTCAATTACTTCCAATGCCTTGTCAAATCTTCCTACATCAAACGATATATGTGCATCGCTTCCAACGCAAATCTTCACATTTTTCATCGAAGCTTTTTTCGCTATCAAAAGGCAATTATCATAGCTTCCGACTCTGGAAGACACAAAAGAACTGTTGTTGATTTCTATGCACGTATCATGTTCCAATGCCGCCTCTATTACTTTATCGATATCAATCTCAAACAAAGGATTTCCAGGATGCCCAATGACATCTACATAGGGGTTTTTCATCGCATTAATGATAGCTTCAGTATTTGATTCTACATCCCTGTAAGGAAAACACACATCATGAAGACTAGCGATAACAACATCCAACTTCTTCAAAATTTCATCTGGAACATCTAAACTGCCATCTCTATCGATTATGTTTGCCTCAACACCTCTTAGTATTTCAACGCCAAATATCTCCCTTGGCATGACTTTTAAATTGCCAAAGTGAAACATATGTGGTCCACCAGGCATTTTTGGCCCATGATCAGTCATGCAGATAAGCTTAAGGCCTTTTTCAGATGCCATTTTGGCATTTTCCATTATTGTACTGTACGCATGTCCACTTGCTACCGTGTGTGTATGTGTATCAAGTAAAAGATTCATCAGACTTTGCATCCCTTTCAAATATAAAAATTTAAAACAATTACTACAACAATTATATTTTAACTAGAAATCTGTTTCAACAATTTTTTATTAAGCTCATGGGCAGCGTTGTAACCCATTTGTTTCTGCCTGTGATTCATGGCTGCGACTTCCACTATTATGGCAAGATTTCGCCCTGGCCTTACAGGTATAGTCAATTTTGGAACTTTTATATCTAAAAACTTTATGTAATCGTCATCAAGCCCCAGCCTATCATAGTACTTATCTTCATCCCATTCCTCCAGTTGTATCACCAAGTCAATATTCATGTTGTCCCTTACTGAACCAACACCATAAAGTGTTTTTATATCAAGTATTCCTATTCCTCTTATCTCTATATAATGCCGTATTATATCAGGTGAACTTCCTTGCAAAACATAATCGCTAATTTTCCTGATCTCCGTTGCATCATCAGCCACAAGCCTGTGACCCCTTTTTATAAGCTCAAG
>JASBVU010000142.1 GCA_029960905.1 Thermoanaerobacterium sp. | reverse complement strand
TACTTAGGTATGGGTTTAATGCAAAAGTTATAGCGTACGACCCATACGTGCCATCAGGCTTGATACGTGAAAGAGGTGCAGAACCTGTAAAGACATTAGAAGAACTTTTAAAAGCTGCAGATATAATATCGCTAAACGCATCCCTTAATAAGGGCAATTACCACATGCTATCATTTAAGCAGTTTTCTATGATGAAAGACGGTGTTTACATTGTAGATACTGCAAGGGGTGAGCTTATAGACAATGAAGCGCTAATGAAGGCACTTGACGATGGAAAGGTGGCAGGTGTGGGATTAGATGTAGTTGAAAATGAACCTATAGACGAGAATCATCCACTTCTGAAATATGAAAATGTGGTAATAACACCTCACATATCTGCATATACGAGAGAATGTTTAAAAGGCATGGGTGACAAAGTAGTAAGCGACATAGAGAAAGTATTGAATGGCGAAGAGCCTGACGGAGTGATAAAATTATAGTTGTGGAGGATTAATATGGATAGAGGATTAGCTCTTTGTATCGATATAGGTACTACAAACCTTAAAGCAGGTGTTGTAGACAAGGATGGAAATGTATTAAGCCTTTATAGGTGCGAGATACCGCTTTAAAGGTGACGACGGGAAAGCAGAGCACGATCCTGAAGTCTTGTTTTCTACATTTGTAAAGGCGGCTAAAGAAGCGGCAAAAGGCTTTGAAGATGTGATTTCTCTTGTTATACCATCCACGTACATGTTTGGCCTTGTACCTGTCGATGAGGATTTAGAGCCATTGATGGGGATAATGACGCTTCTCGATACGAGGTCGAAAGAAACTTACGAAGAATTGCTAAACGATATTGACGTAAATGAGATGTACAAAAGGACTGGATTTGCTCCTACGTTCCATGCGCCGCTTTTTAAGATATATTGGCTTAAGAGAAAGAGAAGAGAGATTTTTGAAAGAGCAAAATACTTTTTAAGCTCAAAAGACTACATCATATCAAAGCTTTTAAATAAGCCATACACAGAGCCTAGCATATCATCTGCTACAGGCATAATGAATATCAATACGCTTAAGTGGGATAGCTACTCTCTTAGTGCTTTAGGCATTAGTGAGGAGAGGCTTTCAGAGATTGTGCCTTCAGATGTTGTCTTGTACGTTCTTCCTGACAAATCTAAAGAGCTTTTGGGATTAAAAGGTGATGTAAAACTGCTGCCTGGCGTGTACGATGGTGGTGCTGTGGGAATAGGTATTGGTGCATTCGACGATGGAGTTGGTGCAATAAACATAGGCACCACAGGGATGTTTAGAGTTGCGTATCCTGATGCAGTGCTTGACAAAGAAGATTTAATGAGGCTTCAGACATATTACCTTTCATCAGGAAGGTGGTTTGTAGGAGCAGCTATAAACAATGCAGGCATAATTTTAAGGTGGCTTAGAGACAATATCTTTAACATGAGTTATGACGAATTGACAAAGGAAGCATTAAATGCCGACACTTCCAATCTGTTTTTCCTGCCTTACATTACAGGAGAAAGGGACAAAGAGATTGGCAACATAGCTTCTGGCGTCTATTTCGGATTGAAAAACAATCACACAAAAGGGCATTTGATAAAGGCAGGCTTGGAAGGCGTTGCCTATTCATTGAGAATGCTTTTTGAGGCAGTAAAAGACAATAATATAAATATAAAAGAAATAAGAGCTGGAGGTGGTGGTACAAACTCTGAGCTTTGGATGGAAATTTTCTCATCTGTATTGGGATTGCCTATAAAGGTATCAAATGTGGAGGGACCTGAGCTATTAGGTTCAGCTTTGCTGGGTTTTTGTGCATTAGGAGTCTACAAAGATGTTTTGGAGGCAACTTCCAAGATGGTGAAGATTAAGAAAGTTTTCATGCCTCAAGAAGAAAAGGTCCAGCAGTATGAAAAGGGATTTCAATTCTTTAAACTTATGACTAGGGATCTCAAAAACTTATTCGAGGTTCACAATAAACTATAAACATTGGAGGTAAGAGAAATATGAACAATATTGGATTGATAGGCCTTGCAGTTATGGGACAGAATTTAGCTTTAAACATAGCCAGAAAAGGTTACAGCCTTTCTGGATACAACAGATCACATGAGACAACTGAAAAGTTTATTAAGGAAAAAGTAAAAGATGAGAAAATTTATCCGTACTATGACATAAAGTCTTTCGTGGAGTCTTTGGAAAAACCCAGAAAAATAATACTCATGGTGAAGGCAGGAAAACCAGTAGATGATGTGATTCATGAGCTTTTGCCATACCTTGATGAAGGTGACCTTATAATAGACGGAGGAAATTCATACTTTAAAGACACTGATAGAAGAATAAAAGAACTTAAGGATAAAGGGATACATTATTTAGGCATGGGTGTATCTGGCGGAGAATTCGGTGCATTAAACGGACCGTCACTGATGCCAGGTGGAACAAAAGAGGCTTATGAAATGGTAAAAGAGCTGCTTCTTAAGATAGCAGCAAAGACTGATTCGGGAGAATGCTGCACATATGTAGGTAATGATTCGGCAGGGCACTTCGTTAAGATGGTACACAATGGAATAGAATACGCTATAATGCAGTCAATATCAGAAGTGTACGACGTAATGAGAAAAGTCTTGAAACTAACCAGTGAAGAAATTGGAGAGATTTTTGAGAGGTGGAATAGCGGAGAGCTTAACTCGTTTCTGATGGAAATATCTTATAAGATAATGAAACACAAAGACGACAAGACGGGTAAGCCTTTGGTAGAACTCATACTTGATGAAGCAGAGCAAAAGGGTACAGGCAAGTGGACTGCAGAGACATCTCTTGATTTAGGCATTCCTACGCCATCTTTAAATCTTGCTGTCGTAGGCAGAACTCTTTCATTCTTTAAAGAAGACAGGATAAAGCTTTCAAAAATGGTAAGCAGAAACTACCATGAAAATGCTTTGAATAAAGACGATGTTGTAGAGGATTTGAAAAATGCACTGCTATTTTCGGTATTTTCGTCATTTTCACAAGGCATGTGGCTTATATCAGAAGCATCAAAAGTTTATGGCTACGGCATAGACTTAAAAGAAGTTTTGAGAATTTGGAAAGGTGGATGCATCATAAGGGCAAAGCTTCTTGACTTTTTGATGGAGATAATTTCAGAAGATAAATCAAATGTCAATTTGCTTCTTAACCCGAAATCCGTGAAATTCCTAGAAGAAAAAATAGATTCAGTTAAGAAAGTGACGGAAATCGCTAAGGACAATTACATCCCGATGCTTACAGTAAATGCTTCTCTTGATTATTTCTACAGCATGTCAGAGGAAAACCTTCCTGCTAATTTGATACAAGGGCAGAGGGATTTCTTTGGTGCACATACTTACAAGAGGATTGACATGGATGGAATATTCCATACCGAATGGCAGCAGGATTAAAAATGAGGGGGATTAATTTATGAAATTAAGAAGGGACGAACTAAAAGATGCAAAGAAATGGGAAGATGCAGGCATAAAGCTTCCTGAGTTTGACGTAGAAAAAGTAATTGATGTTACATCTAAAAGGCCTACATGGATTCACTTTGGCGCAGGCAACATATTCAGAGGATTTATAGCCATGCTGCAGCAAACCCTCTTGAATAAAGGTCTTATAGACACAGGAATAATTGCAGTCGAATCTTACGATTTTGAAGTTTATCAGAGAATATACGAGCCTTACGACAATTTGGGATTGAGAGTTATTATGAATGCCGATGGCACATTGGAAAAAGAAGTTGTAGGAAGCATTGCTGACATAGTTATGGCAGATCCTTCAAACGAGGTCCAATGGGCTAAATTAAACGAGATTTTCAAAAATCCGTCGCTGCAGATAGTAAGCATGACCATAACAGAAAAAGGATACAATTTAAGAGACTTTTCAGGCAATTTTGTAAAAGAAGTCACAGAAGACATTGAAGCAGGACCTGAAAAACCGAAAAACGTAGTGTCAAAGCTTACGTCTCTCGTTTACTCAAGGTATAAAGCTGGTGAACATCCATTGGCACTTGTAAGCCTTGATAACTTCTCGGGAAATGGCGACAGGCTTAAAAGTGCAGTGATGACTATAGCAGAGGAATGGGAGAAGAAATGCTATGTAGAAGATGGATTTGTTAAGTACTTAAACGATCCGTCGAAAGTCTCTTTCCCGCTGACGATGATCGATAAAATCGTTCCAAGGCCTCATGAGATAGTCAAGAAATCCCTTGAAGATAGCGGCTTAGAGGATATGGATATAATAACCACTTCGAAAAATACCGTAATTGCGCCTTTTGTAAATGCGGAAAGAGCTCAATATCTTGTTATAGAGGACAAATTTCCAAATGGGCGTATGAAATTAGAAGAAGCTGGAGTGATATTGACGGATAAAGAAACTGTTGAAAAAGTCGAAAGAATGAAAGTCACCACTTGCTTAAATCCGCTTCACACAGCATTGGCCATATATGGATGCCTTTTAAATTATAAGACGATTGCTGATGAGATGAAAGACGGTTGTTTAAAAAAGCTTGTTGAAAAAGTGGGATATGTTGAAGGTATGCCTGTTGTCATAAATCCTAAAGTGCTTGACCCAGAAGAATTCATAAAAGAAGTAATCGAAGTAAGGCTGCCAAATCCGTACATGCCTGATACACCTCAGAGAATTGCGACAGATACATCGCAAAAGATGGGTATAAGGTTTGGAGAGACGATAAAGTCATACATGCAAAGAAGCGATCTTGATGTAAAAAGCTTAAAGTATATACCATTAGTCATAGCAGGATGGTGCAGATATTTGATGGGTATTGACGATAACGGCAATGAGATGGCACTAAGCCCAGATCCGCTTCTAAATGATTTAAAATCACATGTGTCAAACATAAAACTCAAAGATGTAGAATCAGTTAAGGACAATTTAAAACCGATTTTATCCAATAAGCAAATATTTGGGCTTGATCTATACGAGGTAGGACTAGGTGAAATGATAGAAAGCTACTTTAAGGAGCTTATTTCTGATACCGGTGCAGTGAGAAACACGCTTAAAAAATACCTTGAATGCTAAAAACGAAATGATTAGTGCAGAGGGCAATTTCTTCTGCACTTTTTATTTGTGCAAAAATAAATTATAATAAAAGAAAAAAATAATAATAACGGTGGTGTTGAAAAATGGATAATACTTTAAAAAAGAAAGTACTGGACATTATTGAAGAGTTACCTGAGGATAAGATCGTAGAAGTAATTGATTTTATGGAATTTTTAAAATTGAAAGATGAAGCAGAAGATGATGAAATACTTAAGGATAAAGAATTGATGGAATCTATAGAAAGAGGATTAAAAGATATAGAGAACGGCAATGTATATGACTTTGAGGACGTGTTCAAAGGTGTATAAAATTCAACTTTCTAAAGAAGCCGTTAAATTCATTGAAAAATGTGATCAAAAAACAAAAGAAAGAATTAAGAAATGCGTAGAGAAAATATCACTTTCACCATATAAGGGTAAAAATATAAAGAAACTTAAAGGCATGTCTTGCCAATTATATAGGTACAGATTAGGCGATATAAGAGTTATTTATACTATCAAAGAGGAAAAAGCATTGAT
>JASBVU010000141.1 GCA_029960905.1 Thermoanaerobacterium sp. | reverse complement strand
TCCAATAAACCTCCAAGGAGTTTATCAAATACATATGAATCATTCTTTAACAAACTAGGCTCTTTATCCACACATTTTTCCCATTCCTTTATAAGATACAAAGCCTTTTCTTTTATCCTATAATCTTCAGTAATTCTATACATTTTTGAAAAAGCCCCTAATATTTGTCCAAATATACTGGGGACAGTCCCATACCATCCAGCTAACGGCTGTCCAGGAGATGGCAACCCTGCTTTTTTTCTAAAAGGATAAAGCAAGCTCTCATTAGGAATAGCAAGATAATACTCAACTGTTGTATCAAATTGTTTTTTCCAATGACTATCTTTTAATACTACATTTCTATATTCAAACGAGTTAATAATATAATTGCTAGCCATATACTACTCCCCCTCCAGATCAAACCCTTTATCCTTTTATTGCCCCAATCATAACACCTTTTTCAAAATATTTCTGCACAAATGGGTAAAATACTATAACAGGTAATGTTGAAACAATTATTATGGCATACTTTACTGCATCAGCATACCTTTGAGCATATCCACCAGCTTCACCACCTAATCCTACTCCTTCTTTAAATACTTGATTTGCAATTAATATATCACGCAATACTAACTGAAGTGGTACTAAGTTTTTATCTCTGATATAGATAAGACCCGTAAAAAAGTCGTTCCATTTAGCTACTATATAATACAAAGCAATAACTGAAATAATTGCATTAGAAAGAGGTAAAACAATTGATGTGAAAAAACGAAAATGAGAACATCCATCCAAAGTGGCAGACTCATATAATTCCTTTGGTATCGAATTCTCAAAAAACGAACGAGTAACAATAAGATTATAAACATTAACGGCAAACGGAATAACAAATACCCATATAGTATTGTCAAGTCCTAGATTTTTTATCAATATATATGTTGGTATTAAACCTCCATTAAAAAACATAGTAAAAGCAAAAAAGAACATTATAAACCTTCTAGCACGAAATTCAGGTCTTGAGAGTGAATAAGCTGCTGGCAATGTTAAAATCATACTAAAAGTAGTACCTAATATAGTATAAATAATTGTATTTCTATATCCTATCCAAATTCTCTCATCTTCAAATACTTTTTGATATCCAAACAGGCTTACACCTTTTGGGAATATAGTAACGTGCCCTTGTGCAACAAGATTTGCATCACTTATAGAAGCAATAACAACAAAATATACTGGATAAGCAATTACTAAAAATATCAAAGCACACAGTAAATATACAATTGCATCAAATAATACGTCAGATAAAGATTTTCCTTTACTTAAGCTTAACATGTTACGTTTTCCTCCCTAAAAATAATTTACAATTATATCCACTTTTAAAACAAACTAATATTACCAATTTTCCTTGCTACCCAATTCGTAATAACAAGGAACGAAAAATTAATAACTGTATTAAAAAATCCTATCGCTGCCGAATAACTATATTGGTTTGACAAAAGGCCGATTTTGTAAACATAAGTTGCTATTACTTCAGAAACAGTAATATTTAATCCATTTTGCATTAAATAAACTTTTTCAAAACCCGTACTTAAAATTCCACCCATACTAAGAATAAAAAGAATTACCATTGTAGGCACCAGACTTGGAATATCAATATGCCATATCATACGCCATTTACTTGCTCCATCTACTTTCGCAGCATCATAAAGTTGTGGATCAACTGAAGAAAGTGCCGCTAAATAAATTATGCTTCCCCATCCTGCATGTTGCCAAACGTCCGAAAGAACATATACTGGAACAAAAGTAGAAGTATTACCTAATAAATTTACATCATCTAATCCAAATAGTCTTAGCATTTTCCCTATAATTCCTGTATTTGGAGATAAAAGAACTACTAATAAACCAACCATCACAGTAGTAGAAATAAAATGTGGAAGATAAACCGTCGTCTGTAAAACTTTTTTATACCTTTGATTTTTTACTTGATTAAACAGTAGGGCTAATATTATCGGAGCCGGGAAACCCACCAGTATACTGCTTATACTTATCGCAAGAGTGTTTCTTATTAATCTTTCAAATTGATATGAATTGATGAATTGTTTAAAATATTTCAATCCAACCCATTTGCCACCCACTATACCTTTTGTGAAATCATATTCTCTAAAAGCTAATTGGATACCATACATGGGTATATAATTAAATATGAATATCACAATAATAGCAGGCAATACCATTATCCACAACTGATAATCGCGTTTAAATTCAAGAAAAATTCTCTTTATTTTATCTGTTGAAATAGTAACTTTCTTACCTGTTTTGTTAATATCATAGTTTACCAAGGTTATATAACCTCCATTCTCTATTAGTCTTAAAAACATTCCTCATGTTCCAATATGTTAATATATTTTGGAGACGCCATACAATTTAGTATGGCATCTCCACATATAAATTAACCTCATTATTGTTTCGCTTTATATTCATCATAATACTTCTGCCTAATTTCAATCGCTCTTGGTAAACCAGCGTTGTTCATCTCTTTAATATAGGAGTCCCATTCAGCTTCTACGCCACCTTCTGTTATCCACTTCGCATAATGAGAATTAATCAAATTGCTCAAATCTGCCCACAAAAGAGACATTTCACTATTATCCTCCTGACTGAATTTAATAAATGGACCAGGCCATACATCATTATCAACATCAATTGCATCTAAATAGGGTTTATAAACTTTATCATATTCCGCTAGCGCTTGCATATCTGAACCAAGAGTAAGATTGAGAGAGTCAGATATATACATAGGTCCCGCATCTGCTAAAGTATTAGTCCATTTCCATGTACCAGGATCCATTTGTGGATCTTGTGGAGGTAATACCTTATAGGTACCATCTCCATTATCAGCAATACACTCTCCTAAAGCACCAAACAATACCTGCATACCATTTATAGGATCATAAAATTGATCCATAAACCTCATGGCTGCTTCTTTATTTTCACATTTTGTGGTCATTACAATATGGTTAGCTCCGTAATTTAAACCATAATAGTTATAATCCCAATATACAGGCCCATCATAATCGGCATATGGTTTTAAAGGTGGAATAGTTATATATTGTGGAGCCCATTTAGCCCCTACTCTATCGTATGGTTCCCATCCAAATGTAAACCCAACAAGAGGTACTTCATCCGTTCCACGTCCTAAAGCTTGATATTTTGTATAATCCTGAGTGAAAACTTCTGGATTTACTAATCCTTCCTTATAACACTTGTGTAAGAATTGAACTAATTCTTTATATCTCTCATCGACAAAATAATTCTTAACCTTGCCATCTTCGACATACCAACCAGTACCGTCACCAAATGCAGCAACAATCCCATATCCACTAAGCATAACAGTTGCGTTAAAAGAACCTGTTCCCGGAGCCCAATCCATAGGAATTTCATCAGCCTGACCATTCCCATTTGGATCCCGGGTTTTAAATGCTTTAAGCACATTATATAATTCATCCCACGTTGTTGGAACTTCAAGATTTAATTTGTCCAACCACTCTTTGTTAATCATTTGCCTTATCATATTTCTTGGCCAAAACCTTTGATACCTCGGCAATCCATAAATATTACCATCTGAATGGGTAGATAATTGTTTTAACTCCGGATGGTCAGCAAACATTTTTTGTACATTCGGTGCAAATTTTTCAATAAGCTCATTTAAAGGTTGAAAAAGTCCCGGATATTGTGAAAAATCGGCGTCATTTATTGCCCATCCTACAAATAAATCAGGTACATCACCACTTGCTAACAAAACGCTCTTTTGTTCACCCCAACCACTTCTAACCTGTTCCCATTGAACAGTGACTCCAGCTGCTTCTTCCATTTTCTTAATATGAGTCATCGTATCAATATCTTTAGTTAAAGAGTGAGTAACGGCTATGGCAGTAAGAGTGACTTTATCTGTTGTTGAACTTTTACTTTGTTCGGTTCCTGCTTTTCCATCGATGGTTGAACTTTCACTTTGTTCAGTTCCTGATTTTCCACCTGTTTCACTTTCGTTAGTTCTATTTCCTGTGCATCCCACCGTTAAAAGCATAAGTATACTAATTATCATAATAACAGCTAAATATTTTTTCATAATTTTCCCTCCTATTTTTATTGTCAAATTAAAAATAAACAATTTTTAGCTTCTTGTATTTTGTCAACTTTGAGAGCTATAATTCATTTATATAAGTAAGTAGAAATAAATGTCATAAGCTAATCTCCCATGCTAATATTCACAATAAGAATTTTAATTGGTAACGTTTTAAAGTATTCACCTCCTTATATTTCCACAACATTAAATTCATACAGTATAAAATCAAAACATTTTTTCAATTCTATACTGTTCGCCTCCTTTCATTCAAAATAAACTTCAATAAAAACTACCCGACAACATCGCGTTTTTATTTTTTAAATTTCAAACCCCTAACACACTCTTTTTCGCAGAAACAACATTATAATAATCAACAACTAATGTAGTATCCGCGGGTCAACATTACTACATACCTAAATTTCGTACAAACAAGAAGCATTATCAAAGCCAAAGTATGTCCAACTGAGTTTCCTTATTTAACCATTTATCAAGGTTCTGTTTGTACAAAATTTAGGTACACAAATAATTCATTAACATAAATATAGTGTCCACAATTATTTAAGCACATTAAAGTAATTGTGTTCGCCTTTTTGAACCATAACTTTCTGCATTCAATTTTTAGAATAATTATCATATCATTAATAATGTAGGTTTCATTGGCTCAAGAGATGATTTAATAGTTTACCTTCAATGTACTTTAATAAAATTAAAAATATCTTTCCCTCTACATCTCTCCCTCTATTAACCTTAATTCAGTTCAGTAATTACAAAATCAATTATGTATTTGAAAGGTAGATTTTCCCTCTTTTTCTTTATTCCTACATATCTAGAATCCTACTACTCATCTAAAATCCTGCTACCCAGCAAATACTATTTTAGAATTTTGTAAAATATTTTAATAATATTCAAATTTCAATTACAGTATACACCTTCTAATTATTTTTGTCAACGTTTTTATTTAGTTTATTCCGAATAGGTGTAAAGACATTTACCACAGTACACAGATGTTCGATAATATCAGAGATAAAAAAGTTATAAAAAGAATATAGAGATTGCCTCCCCCTCCTTTTTGATATAAAATTACAAAGCATTAAACTGCCTTTCAAAAGAAATACCCAAAAACTACTTCAAAGATAGGAAGTCGACCTCTAATGAATACTGTATCATATTATGAATTAAGAAAAATATTCCCTTAAAAAATAATAGAGAACTAATAAAAAATTTTCTAAGCAAATAACTAAAATAGATCAAAAACTGCTTAAATTAGTCTTCTAATTCTATTTCAAATATACGCGCAGTACATGGTTTAAGATTTACATTTAAAGTACCTGCTCTTTTATCCCAATTAAAGTTAAACTCAATATTCTGAGAATATGCACATTTTATCGATACATTCTTCCCACATGCCTGTTTAATAGGTAATGAAATACCTTCTGTATTGTTACCATATATTCTCCAAACCGCAAGATAAATCTTTTTCTCGCATTCAATTCCAACACTCAAATATTCATCATTCATTGAAGCAAGACCAATAGGCCAGAA
>JASBVU010000140.1 GCA_029960905.1 Thermoanaerobacterium sp. | reverse complement strand
TTCCCATTTATTTTTTCAGGCAGAAGTGCTGCATCTTTATTAGGCTCATCAAGGACCACCCTATGTCCTTCCCATCTTTTTAAATCGTATGATGTAGCCATGCATATTCTAAAATTATCCCAACTTTTCCCACCAAAACCTGTATAAAGCATGTAATATCTATCATCAATCTTTGTTATCCTGGGATCTTCAACACCCCACTCTTCCTGCTCTGTCTCACCTACTATAATAGGCTTATCAAATCTTTCGAAGTTAATGCCATCATCGCTTACAGCATAGCCTATTGACGATACAAATTTATTTTCCTCTTCTGGTTTTTCTGTGTTTAAAACAAATCCATTGTTAGAAGCCCTGTAAAAAAGGTGAAACTTGTGATCTTCATATATTGCTGCGGCATTAAACACAGCTTTTCTTTCCCATTCATGCTCTTTTAAAGGCGACAATATTGGTTTATCTGTAAGCCTCCTTAGCCTAAACATTATAATACCCCCTTCTACATCAAAAATGCAACTGCTTCATCGGCTTTTATCACGAAATTTTCCAAATCAAATTCTTTATTGCTTATTATATCTTTCACTCTTCCAGAAATGTTCGCTTCGACTTTGACATCAATATCTTCATGATTAATAAACACGACTAGTTTTTCCCCTTTATACTCAAATTCTTTGGCTTCTACAAATGGAGAACCAGATTCAATTTTAAATTCCATATTAGAGCATTTTTTTGCCAATTTGTAAATTTCGTAAGTTTTGTCGCCTTTATATACGTCCGGCATGTAGCTTAAATATAGCTCAACAGGGTATGTCACAAGGACTGCACTGCCTTTACCGAATTTATTTATGACTACTGCAGGATTCCCTTCATTGTCGTATCCAATCACACTGCATGTAGTAGGTTTTGCGATTAAGTGTTTATTAAATTTAAGTGTGCTGTAATTTAACTTAATCTTTCTGTCTTCTATATAAATTGAAGCGATATTATCCTTCGGCACCATTGAATACTGTGTTTCAATGCCAAAAACTTCGTCAAAGCCTTCAACTGCAATTCCATCATAAGATGCATATAATGTACCACCGCTTTTTACATAATCAACTATCCTCATCCACTGATCGTGTGTTAGATGTCCCTTCCTATATGCTGAGGGGAGTATCAGCATTTTGTATCTACTAAAATCAATATCAGAAGCTTTTACCATCTCTACATCTATACCAGCTTCTTTTGCAAGTATAAAGCTATTTAAAAGTATTCTAAAATGCCTTTCAGGTGTATAATCACTTCCTACAAATAAGGCACTATAATATTTGTCCGGGACAACAATAGCAGCATCACATTTTTTGGGAATTAACTTTTTGTATTCAAGTCTGCTTATAAATTCTGAAAAAGCCTTTATTTCAAGGCCTGATGGCTTTGGTCTACCATCAGATGATGTTATGCCAAAGTGTGTTTCAAACGGTGTAGTGTTGTAAGGCAATTTATTGCCAACCGTAAAGTCTCCAAAGCACCATGCTATTGCACCTAAAGCTTCATTTGCAAATAGACTGTACAAAACCGTTTTATAGTATTTACCTTCGATTTCTTCTGACATCATAAGTGTGGTGGCGCCAAATTCCTCAAATAGAACATCTTTGCCACCCATGGCTTTAGTAAGCTTTGATGCAAATGGTGCAATGTACGTGCTTCTTATGGAATTCACAGGGTCAATGCATGTATCTGTATATATTGGATACGCATGCATACATAAAAAATCATTGCCTTCTTTTAAATCCTCCGGATAAAACTTATTGTCTGAGAGAAGCGATGCCTGATGAATTCCCAATGTCACTGGATGATTTTTGTCGTGTTTTTTTATCTCATTTGACAGTATATAATTCCACAGCCATGCATCGTGATTCGACTCTGCTTTAACGTAGTTATCAGGCTCATTAGAAAGGTCCCAGAATAAAATGGCATCTTCATTCTTATATTTTTCCGCAAAAAAACCGACGAGTTTTACCTCATGCCTTAACATGAAAGAGTCATTATATATGCTTTTGCCATTTCTCCAATTTACATCGAAATTTTCTCCGCTCATGTGTCCTACAAAAAATGTGGGGACAATTTTTATGTCAACATCGTGGCATATTCCAATAAGTTCATCAAATTTCTTAATCGCATCTTCCGATATAATATCAGGCTGTGGCTGAAAATCTTCCCACAAGAGATTTATTCTCATTACATCCAATCCCAGTGACTTTGCCTCTTTAAACTCCTTTTTGATCTCATCTTTGTCCCACTGCTTCCACATATCAACGCCGTAATTTCTTGGCCAGTAATTAGCACCTATTATGAATTTGTGAAATATAGAGTTTGTTGTAGTATCCATTATCTCGTCCTCTCCTTCAATTCTTGCTATAATTAATTAAACATAATTATTCTTTCAAACCAGTAAATGTGATACCTTCTATGAAATATCGCTGTGCAATAAAGAATAATATTAACATTGGCAGAGCTATTACAATTGACATAGCCATCAAATAGTTCCAACTTGGCTGTTCATTTACACCGCCCATGAAGAAGTACATTCCAAGCGTCATCGTGTATTTATTCATATCATTGAGGTAAAGAACAGGACCTAAGAAGTCGTTCCAATATCCTCTAAAAGTAAATATGCATATTGCAAGAAGAGCTGGTTTAATCTGAGGCAAAATTACACGAACGAAAGTTTGCAATGGTGTCGCTCCGTCAATTTCAGCAGCTTCATCCAATTCCACTGGTATCCCCATTAGAAACTGCCTTAATAAAAATATATAAAATGGTCCCCATGCTGTCCATGCCCTTATAACCAAAGGATCAAATTGACCAACTAGACCTAGCTTTTGCCATATCAAATATGTCGGTATTAATGTAACGTGAAACGGCAGCATCATCGTGCTTAGAAGTACAAAAAATATTAAATCTCTACCAGGAAATTTAAATCGTGCGAAGCCATACGCTACCAAAGTCTCACTAGTTATCTCAGCTACCATTCCCAAAACAACTATAAATATACTATTTATTAGGTATATGTTAAATGGCATAGCATGCCATGCTTTTGCAAAATTCCCCCATAATGCAGGTTTAGGGAAGAAATCCGGCGGCCATGCAAAAATATCTGCATTTGATTTCAATGCTGTTGACAGCATCCAAAAGAAAGGCATCAAAATCACTATGGCTATTGCTGAAAGAACAATATACAAAATAATTTTCTTGGTGACATTCCGAATTCTATTTGATTGTTTATATCCATGTAATATGTCCACCATAGCTTAACATCTCCTTAATTACCTCTTAATTTCCCATTCATAGTGTACCCAAGCAGGTGTCGATTTGAAGACTAAAAGCGTAAATGCTAAAATGATTAAGAATAATACCCATGCTATTGCTGATGCCTGCCCCATGTGCAATTGTGTAAAACCTCTATTGTAAATCAATTGATTCATGAATATTCCTGCACCAGTTGTTGGCCTTACAAACATTGCCACAGTAAATATCTGCAATGCGCTTATAATTCCCATTACTACCTGCAAAAGTATTACCGGTGATATCTGAGGAACCGTTATATTCCAAAATTTTATCCAAGGACTTGCACCGTCTAAATCAGCAACTTCATAAAGGCTTCTTGGAACGCCCTGTAGTCCGGCTAAAAAAACTACTGTATTTGTTCCAAATATGCCCCATACGCTCATTATTATAAACGCCCATAAAACATATTTTGGATCGCCAAACCAGTCTATTTTCCCAATATGAAATAACTTAAGAAATGGCGAAAGAACATAATTTATAAGGCCTGATTGACTATTGAAAAGCCATCTCCATATTAATGCAACTGCAACATCTGGCATCACAGCAGGTAAATAATAGATCGTTCTAAATGCACCTATTCCTTTTATACGATTATTCAACAACATGGCTATCATCAAAGAGCCTATTACACCTATAGGAACTGTAAATATTGCATAAAGCAAAGTCAGTCTAACTGACGGCCAAAATTCATAATCGCTAGTAAAAATGTATATATAGTTTTTAAGTCCAATCCATTTTGCTGTACCAAACAAACTATAATTAGTAAAACTTAAATACAAAGAATAAATTAGCGGAAATGCTGTGAAAATAATAAATCCTATAAGCCATGGTGATACTAAAGCAAAGCCAGTAGCAGCTCTTGTCTTCCATCCGATTTTCCTTAACACAAAATAAATCATCAAAGCAAAAAACATGAGAACTACAGGTGTTATAAACCATCGTTCTGTAGTTCCTAAATATTGTTCCATTTGAATTCCTCCTTTTAGTTTTAAAAGGAATGCCAACCTTATATTAAGAAGGTAAACGTGCTTATCTCATCAATTGGAAAGGAGGATAAACCTCCTTTCCATAATTATTTGCTGCTAATGTATTGTTTTAAGATATTATCCAATTGCGGCTTGACTTTTGGAATGAGACCATCAGGATTTGCTTTATTGTTGATTATTGGATCCATAAGTTGATTCCAAAATATATTATCCCAGTCTGGATAATTTACAAAATACCTGAAACCTTCAGCATACGACATAGATTTTACTATTGTATCTAATGTCTCTGTGCTTCTATCTGGATGCAATTTTTTCAATGCGTCCACATTTACTTCCGATTTTAGCGGAGGTACTACTTTCCACTCTTGAATAGCATTCGTCAAATCAATAAATGCTTTAAATGCCACATCAGGATTTTGAGTCTTTGCATTAATTCCCATGCCGTATAGGTCTCCAAATGTTACCTTTTTACCAGTAGGACCAGAAGGAACTTCATAAACACCACAGTTAAACTTAACTTGTGTCTCTAAACTATCAGCAGCTCCTCCCATAAACATGGCAACTTCCTGATTTCTAAACATTGTATCAAAGCCTTGATCTTTAATCGTCTGCTGTGATGGAACTGCTGGACTATTTATCAATTGAGAGTAAAATTCAAACGCTTTTTTTGCCTCAGGAGTATCTATTGGTGAGCTTTTGAAATCCGGTGTTATAACTTCACCGTTGTTTTGCCATACGAACATTTGAACTGGTGGCCAGCCATTTAATGTGAAGCCCCATTGTTTAATGTTGTTTTTATCAAATCCGGCCTCTCCTGGATGTTTACCATTTGCATCAACTGTCAATTGCTGAGCGACGCTTAAGAACTTGTCCCAATTCCAAGTCCCATCAGGATATGGAATTTTAGCTTTATCAAACATATCTTTGTTAATATACAGTACTACTGGATTTTCCGCCCATGGCAATCCGTATATTTTGTTTTGATATTTAAATGGTGCCAATGCATTTTCGTAATAATCAGATACATTTGCAGCTTTATTGCTGGATTTTGACAGATAATCTGTTATATCAAGCAATGCACCCTGTGCTGCCAGCTGTGTAGCCCTCTGTGCAGATACCCAAAACAAATCAGGTCCACTACCTGCCGAAAGCTGTGTCGTTATTCTAGTATCATAGTCAGCAGGATTTGAATTCTGCACTATGACGTAATCTTTAGAGCTAGCATTTAACTTGTCAATAATCGATTGAAGTTGTTTTGCTTCATCTGCACCAGCCCATGTAGCTAATTTGATGGTTACCTTTTTGGTTGTATTAGTTGTATTAGTCGTATTATTCGAAGAAGTATTTTGCTTATTTGAGCTGCTGGAGCAACCACTTACAAGTA
>JASBVU010000139.1 GCA_029960905.1 Thermoanaerobacterium sp. | reverse complement strand
CCCGATCGACAAAGTGATTCTCGTTGGCGACCGTGGAATGGTGAGTGAGGAAAACTGGTGTGGGTTTTACCTTACCTGCATTCGCTATTATAAAACTTTCTGATCCATTTGTTCAAAGCTTAAAAGTTCCCGACACATAAAAGGCCCGGAGCATGACAAAATCCAGACCTTTTTTCTTTACGAATCTATTATTTTGGCTACCTATATTTTTTTCGTCATTTTTTTGAAGGTATAAAAATAGGGGAATCTCCCATCCGAAAACGAATGATGAGACGCCTCTTCTTGTGAAATGCGAAAACTTTTTAAAATCCTTATATGTCGAAACCTTTCTTTTAAAAGATGATACCGTTCCACTCGATTTACAACAAATAATTGGATAGCTCCTTGATATAAAACTCAACGGTTGCTCCGCCGTTTTCATTGTTGTACGCCTGAATCTGTCCGTCATAACTATTGACAATTTTTTTCGAAATATAAAGGCCTAACCCGACATGGTTTTTATATTGCTCATCTTGGTAAAAGGCCTTGAATAACAGAGACGTATCTTTTTCCTTGAATCCGGTCCCCGTATCCGAACATTTAAAATAAATTTTGCTTGAATGACCGTCGGATTCATCATGTACTTCAAGTTTAATTTCCCCGCTGGTTGTAAATCTCAGACTGTTATACAAAATATTATCCAAAACCCTCATTAACATGGCTTCATCAAGAAAATAATATCGTTTGCTTAAGTGGACATCAAAATGAATATGAACGTTTTTTTTATAATGAGCCATAGTTGATATTTCTTGTTTTTTCTCATGAAGCATTTTACCCAAATCCACTCTTTTAATATTCAACAAAAAGTCGACGTTTTCCACTTTATAAAGAAGCGACAAATTGTCCGTAAGCATGCTCATTTTGCTGCAATTTTTCCGAATAATCTCTAAATGCGGGGTAATATCAAATTTTTCTATGTCTTTCAAATCGTTAATTAAATCCATTTGCCCTTGAATAACAGTTAACGGCGTTCGTATGTCGTGGGCAATCGACGACACCATGATTTTTCGTTCATCATCGATCTTGGATAGACTTTCAATCATCTCTTTCAAAGCGTCGATCATCGTATTAAACGAATCTTGGATCCTCATAAACTCTTTTCTTTTCAATCCCGAGATCTTAAAATCAAAATCTCCGTTGGAAATTTTATCCGCAGCTTGAAGCAACACTTTAATATTATTAAACAAGGATTTATACAGCTTGGACGTATAAAAAATTAAATAAATCACAAAAAATATTAACGGAGAAATCAACAATACAACATAAATTAATACGATTCCAAGGCGATCCTGATTATTAATGATAAACCCGAAAGGAGCTTTCAGCACATACACCGCTTGAATGGCATTATCATGTGTAATGGGGATAAATCTGTAAACATAGCTTCCTTTTACAATCTCACGATTAATTACTTCACCGACTTTCACTTTATATCCCGCAACATCCTGATCGCCGTAAAGATGATTGCCATTGATATCCAATACTTCCCCTTTAATTTTTTCACTGTACTGATCTAGATTAATTAGCTCCCCGTTTAAAATGTCCGGAGCGCTTTCTTCAATCTTTTTTTCAATAACATCCAAATATTTCACAAAATAATCCGTCGGTTTAATCGTATTATTTTCGGTAAACATAAAGATAAAATAGATTAAACATAAATAAGTAACTGCCGAAGACAAAATCGTTGATAAAAAGACCTTTACAACCAATAAATAAAAATCTCTTTTTATTGTTTTATCCTTTTTCATTTGTAACATCCCATTTATAGCCTAATCCGTATAATGTTTTAATATAGGAGTGTTCCTTATCCAAAGACCGGATTTTCTTCCGAATGTTTTTAATGCTTTCAGTCACCGTTTCTAATTGACTTTCCGAATCCAATCCCCATACCCGTTCAAAAATTCTTTCCTTAGAAAAGACCATATTTTTATTCAACATTAACAATTTAATAATCTCATATTCTTTTTTTGTTAAATGCAATTGAACCCCTTTACAAAAGACTTCATTGGCCAAAAGATCGATGGTAATATTTTTAGAACTTAACAAATGCCTGTCATTTGAACGGATCCGCTCTTCCCGTCTTAAATGGGAATCAATTCTTGCTTTCAACTCTTTTAAACTGAAAGGTTTGGTCATGTAGTCGTCCCCGCCGATGGATAGAGCTTGAACTTTGTCTTCCTCCAGCGTTTTTGCGCTGACAAAAATAATCGGACAATTCACTTTGTCACGGATAATCCCACACAATTCCATTCCATCAAGGCCTTCCATCATATTGTCCAAGATAATCAAATCAAAATCATTGTTAATGATTTGCAATGCCTCGGTGCCGTTATGTACATATTCCACCGTGTAATTATAAAGTTCCAAATATTGCTTGATTGTAAGACAAATATCTTCATTATCATCTACAACTAAAATTTTCTTCAAATGCATGCTTCCAGATCCCACCTTATCGTTCATTGAAATTTGAACAACTTTTTCAAGTCATTCCGTATTCATGCAGATAGGGTACCCTCTTAAATTATCAGAGAATACCCTGCCTTTTTCTTTTATCCATATTTTAAACTTTGGATAATAAAAACGCGCTGTCCCAAGGCATTTTTTTACCGTTTTGGATCGCTAACAACGTCAACAAAATTCCTGCCGTTCCGTCTATTAATCCGACATAATCATAATATTCCTTGTTTTCTTCGCTTCCCTCAATATTTTTAAAACCAAATGGATATTCCTCATTGTAATATTTCATAATGTCATTGGCCAATGTAAGAGCGGTTTGACAAAAATCACTGATATTCGTTTCCTCATAAAACCGATTGCAGATGTATGCCACGCCTGCCAAACCTTGACAAAAGGAAGGAGAAAAAATGTCGTAAAGCCGCTTGCTTGCCAGTTCCATTCCGCTTACGGCACAGTCAATATACGACTGATTATTCAATGTTTTCCCCGCGATAAGCAATGAATAAGCGACTCCGGGGGTTCCATAGCACCATGCATCTCTTGTATTTTTGTTTAAGACTGTTCCCTGTTTGTATTCTTCTAAAGAAACATGCGTTCCCCAATAATCTCCGATTTCATCTTTAATTTGAAACTTGATCAAAAAATCGGCTATTTTTTGAATACATTCATCTAGTCCATCCATATAAATATTCAGTTTTTTGGCATTGCACAAAACAATTAATAAAGCAGGTATGCCGTGAAAGAGCCCGATGTTAATGAAACCGGACGGCCAATTTTTTGGTGTGTACGAATATTCAGAAAATATTGTATCATAAAGAAAATTATATCAAATTTTTTTGCCGTCCAAGCTTAAATCGTACAAGAAACGTATCGGATTGGGCACTGTTCGTGTATTCAGTATATTATTGATCGTAATGAGCAATTTTTTATTGAGCGTTTTGCTTTTCGCATAAAAAAGATCGTTTTCGATGTCGATCAAAATATCATTGAAACTTAACCGATGCTCTTCATCTCTACTGTTGTTGGTCAATAAAGGGAGTGAATGCCGGATCTGAAAACTTCTTTTCGATATTTAAGTTAAATAGAAAATCTAATATTTTTCTAATGTTTTTCTTTATTTTCATATTTCTGAGGTGGCAATATTCTTTTCATTTATCCGGTGCTTATCAAAGTTTCCTTATATTGAAGTGAGTCATAAGTACAAATATTGCCGTAGCCGTGAATTTGATATCTTTATAGTCGTGACTATAAATGATGTACAATATTTCTTTGCAGTCGAAGTTGATGGAAAACACCATGAAAATACAGTTCAAAAGGACTTGGAAAAAAATCAATATGCTGCTAACAACAAGATTCATCTTCAACGTGTAAGAGATTTAGAACTTGCCGACATTGAGCTTGAACATCTCAACAATATCATTCAGCGTACGAGTACAGACAAAAAAGAGCTTAATAAAATCATTCCAGAATTATTGAACCGTTTTATAAAATGGCTCTCTAACTTAAATATGGAAAATGAAAATTCAACAAGCTAAAAGCGTCTATAATAAAGGAAATAAAAAACGTTGATGTAACCAGAGATGAAAAAGCCATCTTTCAGCAATTAGATCATTCAACTAAAAAATTACTCAAAGATGATCCAGACTTAAAACCTATTTTTGCCCAACTTAGAGAAGATGTAAGAAAGGAACTCGGAGACTTTATTACTGTTACAGAGCAAGACATCAAAAGACCATTTATTTGCTCAAAATGTGGTGAACCTTGGAAGCAGTATGTTTATGTTGTTGTGAGAAATTTCTGTAATTCAAAAAATAAGGCTACTGGCTGTCCGCGTGTGCAAACAAAAATAAGGAGCATAACAATAAACTAAAGAGAAAGGCTTTAGTCCTAAAAAATGAGGGGTTACGCAAAAGGAAATAGGAGAAATACTGGGAAGAACCCAGTCAACAATTTCTAGTTGGTTAAGTAACATGTAAAAAACATTCTAATCATTTCAGCAGTGTTCCAGCGGCCAAGTTTTTTGATTTCAAACTACGTCATACAACTATCCATTTCCCTTAAAAAACAAGTTCCTTGGAGAATTTTCTCTCCAAGGAACTGCTTCGATAATATAAGCGTATTAATTATGCGCTAAACTTGAACATGTAAGTTATGATCCTGTCTACTTGTACCATCAATGATGAAAGGAGTATTCAATGCCTGCGAGATTTTAAAAAGTGTCTCTACTCTAGGGCTTGTAAGCCCCGCTTCAATTCTTCCAATCGTGGATTTTGGAACTCCAATACGGTCTGCAAGTTCCTGTTGAGACATATTCAGCTGCTTCCGTCTTGTTTTGATCTGTGCAGCTATAGTTCCCTCTAATTGAAGTTTTTGAACATGCTGCTCGCCTCGAATAGCTGCATATTTCTTAAAAAAATCACTCATTCTTTTTCCCTCCCAGTTGATCAATAAAGGTAAGGATCAAAAGCGCAATAACTTTCATATGCTGATTCGGCAGGCACAATATCCTCTCGTCTTATCGCTCCATTATACTGCTTGTCGAAATAATGAAGCAGTATGACTTTTGAAAAATTGTGGATCGCAAATATAAGCCTGTGATTTCCAGTTCTTCCACCCCTTATACCCCATCTGTAAAAATTATCATAACGAGTATTCATGCTAAGATGTTTCAATGATGGAGGGGTTATATCGTCCGGAAAGCTGTTGTCCTCTGGATCAGAAGGATATGGATTATGTTGAATAATCGTAAGTTGCCTTGCATATACATCAGCAACATGACACCATATACCCGGATGACCTTTTTGTCTAAGTTCTTGCTCTGCCTTATTCAAGAGATAATATTCAAATTCCTTTACATTTCCTGTGTATATTACCTCAAACAACATCCTCTACCCTTTACTAATAATATTATTACACATATGATGGCATTTATGCTACTAAAAAGCAATAATTTATAATTACATTTTCCTTAATGCTTCCACCTGTTCTTCTTTGGATGCGTCTACATAAATAGCGGTTGTTTGTATACCATGCCGAGCAAGCCGTCTAATAATTTCAATCGGAGTTCCGGCATTGACTAGGTTTTTTCAAAAACTATGACGGAAGCGGTGCGGGGTAATGTTCTCCATGTTGGCTAAATCCGCGTATTTTATGGTGGACCCCATTGTCAAGACACTAAATTTATTTTTTTAAGGTGGGGCA
>JASBVU010000138.1 GCA_029960905.1 Thermoanaerobacterium sp. | reverse complement strand
CGTGGATCTGGGCCTTCACCACCCAGAGGTCGCCCCCGAGACGGCGGGCGATCTTTCCTGTTACGATCTGAATTCCAGAGCTTGTACCAATCCTATTAGCACCTGCTTTTACGATTTCTTTAGCAAAATCTGCAGTTCTTATGCCACCAGATGCTTTAACACCAAAATTTTCGCCAACAGTTTTCCTCATTAATTCAACATCGTGTACAGTTGCGCCACCACTGCCAAATCCAGTTGATGTTTTTACAAAATCTGCTCCTGCATCGACAGTAATCTTGCAAGCTCTTACTTTTTCATCATCAGTAAGATAGCATGTTTCCAAGATGACTTTAACTATGATTTCTCCAAAAGATTTGGCTGTGTTCGTCACCGCTTCTATGTCCTTTTTCACATAATCGTAGTCGCCAGATTTTAGTTTCCCTATGTTTAAAACCATGTCTATTTCATTTGCGCCATTTAATATAGCTTCTTTTGTTTCAAACACCTTAGTTTCGGTTGTATTGGCGCCAAGAGGAAAACCGATAACTGTGCATACTTTTACATCAGTATCTTTTAAAACATCAGCTACAAGTTTTACATGACATGGGTTTACGCACACAGACGCAAAGCCATATTCTTTAGCTTCATCAGCTAATTTTTTAATCTCAGAATCCGTCGCATCAGGTTTTAATAAAGTATGATCTATCATCTTTGCAATTTCCACAATATCTCCACCTTTCATAACTATACTTTAACACTACCAATCAATTTTTGTCAATTACATAACCAAAATTCCTTAAAATACTGACATTATCTCTCCAGCCTTTTCTCACCTTTACCCACAGATCTAAATATATTTTTTGACCAAATAAGCTTTCCAGCTCTATTCTTGCACTGCTTCCTATTTTTCTCAACATCTGGCCATTTTTCCCTATGATGATAGCCTTGTGAGACTCCTTTTCGCAGTATATAAACGCTTCTATGTCCAATATATCTTTGTCTTCTCTTGTTTTCATCGAGTCAACTTCTACGTATACACCGTGTGGCACCTCATCTTCGAGGTAATTTAATATTTTTTCCCTTATTATTTCTGATACGAGAAATTTCTCAGGCCTATCTGTTATGTAATCACTTGGAAAGTATTGCGGTCCTTCTGGTATATACGATACTATTGTGTGTTTTAAAAGATCAATGTTCATATTTTTTAAAGCGGATATTGGCAGTACATCTTTAAAATCATACAGTTGTTTAAATATCTGTATCGACATATCTACAGTTTCATGTGAAACGGTGTCTATTTTATTAATGACCAAAATTACAGGTGTTTCAATATTTATAAGATGATCGATGATGTATTTATCACCTGGTCCTACTTCAACATCTGGCTCTACCATGTAGATTATTAAATCGACTTCTGCCAAAGTTTTTTTTACAGATTCAATCATGAATTCGCTTAATTTATGTTTCGGCTTGTGTATACCAGGTGTGTCAATAAAAATCACTTGATAGTCTTCACCTCTCAAAATACCTTGGATAGTATTTCTGGTGGTCTGTGGTTTATCTGAAGTTATAGCCACCTTTTCGTTTAACAATGCGTTTAATAGAGTAGATTTACCAACATTAGTTCTTCCAATCAATGCAGCAAATCCTGACTTAAATGCCATATCATCACCTCAAAAGTTTTATTTAAAAATTTGAAAAAACAATATCGTTATAAGTATTCCAACAATCGCACCTACTATTACCTGAAAAGCAGAATGTATTTTACCTTCAACTCTGCTTTGTGCCACTAAAAAAGCCATAATAAAGCTTATGGTTGATAGCAGTATGTTTTTAGATATAAAAGTTGATGCTGTTGCAAGGCAAAATGCTATTGCACTATGCCCGCTGGGTAAACCACCTCTCAGTGGTGTTCCTTTTCCAAAATAGGCTTTTAAGATTATGGTCAATATCATTACAACTATAAGTGTAATGAATGTAACATGGGTGGGAGAGTTTTTTATCCTTGTAAGCAAAATATTAACCCACGGATTAAGCCTATTGAAAAATAGCAGGTATGCGACAAATACAGCGTTTAAAGCGGAGATCAAGACAGCACCTGCAGCCACATCTTTGGCTATTTTAGCTAAAGCATGATATTCATCAGTTATTAAATCGACTATCGTTTCTACTGCCGTGTTTATCATCTCAGCTATTAAAACTAAAGATATTGTAACTATTATGGCTATCATCTCAAGCTTGCTAAAATTGTAGAACAAACTTAAAACTAACACAAAAAGAGCTGCTACAAAATGTATTTTCATGTTTTTTTCAGTTTTAAATGCATATATGATTCCCTCTATAGCATAGTTAAAGCTATCTATCAATTTTCTTATCTTCAAAAATGTATCACCTTTCTATTTTTAGACGTCGCATAACTTCTTCTTCTTTTTCCCTCATCACCTTTTTTTCGTCTTCCGTCTCATGATCGTATCCCATTAAATGAAACATACTGTGTGCTGTAAGATATGCAACTTCCCTTATAAAAGAATGACCGTATTCTTCAGCTTGTTGCTTTGCCTTCTCTAAAGAAATTACTATATCACCTATAGGTTGTATTTCATCTAAGCCATCATCTTCTTTTTCGTCTATATCAGTGTATATTTCTTCAAACTCCACCAGTGGAAAAGATAATACATCAGTTTCTCTATCGACATTTCTGTAGTATTTATTTAGCTTATGAATCTCATCATTGTCAACAAAAGATACACTTACTTCTACATCATCGACAACTCCCTCAACTTCCAAGGCTGTTCTCACAACATCTTCTACAACCTTATCCAACCCTTGCGTATCCACTTTATCCTGTCTATTATCAATCAAAATATTCATTGTAACACCTCTGCTTTATTATTTTCTATTTCAGGATACTCTATCCTGCGATGGAATATTCCGTTTAAAGATGTTAAAAATGATTTGGATAGATCTTTTATGTCTTTTAAAGTCAAATTGCTTTCATTCAGCTGACCATCTTTTAATCTGTCATCAATTATTTTGTTGACCATAGCTTCAATTTCATCATCTGTCGGTTCACGAAGTGATCTTACCGCAGCTTCAATAGAATCTGCCAACATTAAAATTGCGGATTCCTTAGTCTGAGGTTTCGGACCAGGATACCTAAATGAGTCCTCTTCACACAAATCATCTGCTTTTAACGCTTTGCTGTAAAAATATTTTACAAGAGATGTGCCATGGTGTTCTCGTATTAAATTTATTATATCCTCAGGTAGCTTATACTTTTTTGCAAGCTCAACACCATCTTTAACATGGGATGTAATCACCAGTGAACTTAAATCTGGCGATATTTTATCATGCAAATTTTCATCTGTAAATTGATTTTCTTTGAAAAAATATGGTCTTTTTACTTTACCTATATCATGATAATATGCCCCAACTCTTGTCAGCAGGCTGTTTGCACCAATTGCATCAGAACCTGCCTCCGCTAAATTAGCAACTATTATGCTGTGATGATATGTGCCAGGAGCATCCATCATCAATTTTTTCAACAAAGAATTATTGGGATTTGAAAGCTCAAGCAATTTTAAAGGTGTTATGATGTCAAAACCAGATTCCCAAAATGGGAGCAATCCGATAGCTAAGATAACGCTGAAAGCACCGCTAATTATCCCCCAAAGACTGTTTTCTAAAACAGATAAAATATTATTGCTATTAATAAGCCCTACTCCTAATATCGACAAAGTATTAGCAGCGCTTACGTATATGCCAGCTTTGACAAAGTCGATTCTCTGCTTTGAATTGGCCATTTTTATGGCTCCAATTGTTCCTCCAAATATAGACATTACAAAAAAAGCTTGATTAAAATTTAGCATCATACCACTGATAATAGAAAAGAATGTATTAAGCATTATTGCAATAAAAGGGTCTAGTATGACCGAAACAGACAAAGCCATGAGCTCTGATGGAATGAGTAAAGGATTTATGTTTTTCAGTGCTATAACTATAAAATAGTATATTATTCCCAAAAGGTAAAGTATTTGAATATATGCGTACTTCTCCCTTACTTTTTTATTAAGCTTATTTATATAATAACCAGCAATAAATAAAGACACGCCCACTAAAACGATAATGCCAGATAGCATTGCAAAATCTACTCTGCTATTGTTCTTAAGTAGTCCCAATGCCTTTAAGACCTGAATTTGATCGTCTGTCACTACTTCACCACTTACGATGATATTCTGTCCTTTTTTATAAACAACAGGCTCAACTTTTGAAGCGGCTTCTTTTCTTGCCATCTCAGTTTCAGTTGCATTGTATATCATATTAGGAGAAATCACAGATGATAGTATTTTATATACTATCGGCTTTAGATCTTGATTTAGATCTGAGCTGTCTATAACACTCTTTACGCTGTTTAATGCGCTAGATAAAGCATCGTCTGTAATCTGCCTAGACATCGTAGCTTTTTCAGTTGAAATTGCCAATGATTCTACCGCTATTATTGTATTATCTTCAGCAGAAAGTAAAATTTTAAGAGACTGATCATCAAGTTTAATTGGCAATGTTTCTTTTAGTGTATTAAGCTTTTCGTCAATTTGTCCGCTTGACTTTCTGACGCTTCTAAGTTTATTAAAAAAATCAGTAAGCTTAATGTAAGATTCTTGTGCAACATTTTCATTGTAATCATATTTGGGATTTACACTGTTTATGGCTTCTTGAATCTTCTTCTGAGTGGCCAAATTATCAACAATATCCTTTGGTGCCTTAATATCTATCTGAGCAACATCTCCAGCTTTTATGTCAATTTTAGGCGGAGTTATAGCTGTATAAAACAAAAATATTGATACAATGATGTATATGGCTGTAATATATATTAAATATGCCTTTTGACTTAAAAATATTTTTTTTATCGGCATGTCCTTTATATGCATCTAAATTAATCCTCCCAAGAAGAATTTTCTTCTTCTGTAACATCATCAGCTTTTTTAGATTTTTCAAAGACTTCATAGGCTTTTACTATCTTAGCAACAAGCGGATGTCTTATGACATCTTGCTCTTTCAGTAAAACAAATTCGATGCCTTCTATACCGTTTAAAATCTCAATGACATCTTTAAGTCCAGACCTTTTTCCTTTAGGCAAATCCACCTGCGTAACGTCGCCTGTTATCACCGCTTTAGAGCCAAAGCCAATCCTTGTCAAAAACATCTTCATTTGCTCAGGAGTAGTATTTTGGGCTTCATCAAGTATGATAAAAGAATCATCTAAAGTTCTACCTCTCATATACGCCAATGGCGCAACTTCAATAAGCCCCTTTTCCATATATTTCTGAAACGTTTCAGCTCCAAGAATATCGTAAAGCGCATCGTAAAGTGGTCTTAAATATGGATCCACTTTCTCTTGCAAATCACCTGGCAAAAAGCCCAGTCGCTCTCCTGCCTCAACCGCAGGTCTTGTCAAAATAATTCGCCCGATTTCTTTATTTTTCAAAGATGTTACAGCCATTGCCATAGCAAGATATGTCTTTCCTGTACCTGCTGGCCCAATTCCAAAAACAATCTCGTTATTCCTTATAGCATTTACATACCGTTTTTGACCATAAGTCTTACACCTTATCTGTTTCCCTCTCGATGTAATGCATACAATATCAGATAAGATGGACTTTAGCTTTTCTTCTTCTCCCATATTGACTAATCTCATGGCGTATAAGACATTTTGAGCTGTTATAATCTCAC
>JASBVU010000137.1 GCA_029960905.1 Thermoanaerobacterium sp. | reverse complement strand
TAATTGTCAACTAAAAAAGATAAAAATAAAATGGATGGAAAGACCTTGCAAAAAGAGAGAAAAAAATTTTTATTAGGTCATATGGACATAAAAATTTAAAATTGTATTGACAAAAATACCATAATATAATATATTAATCAGTGGATAACGCACGTTCAAAGATCATAAAACTGGTGCCATAATGGTTGTTTTGTGAGATGATTTGAACGGAGGAATAACCAGGAGGTGAGAAGATGTCAGTTATATCAATGAAACAATTGTTAGAAGCTGGTGTGCATTTCGGTCATCAAACAAGAAGATGGAATCCTAAGATGGCTCCCTATATTTTTACCGAGAGGAATGGGATATATATTATAGATCTTCAAAAAACGGTAAAAAAGATAGAGGAAGCATACGATTTTATAAAAGAAGTAGTTTCAAATGATGGTACTGTTTTATTTGTAGGTACAAAGAAACAAGCTCAGGATTCTGTTAAAGAAGAAGCAGAAAGATGCGGAATGTACTATGTCAATCAAAGATGGCTTGGTGGAATGTTGACCAATTACAAGACAATTAGGAGCAGAGTAGAGAGACTTAAAGAGTTAAAAAAGATGGAAGAGGATGGCACATTCGAAGTTTTACCTAAAAAAGAGGTTATAAAGCTTAGAAAAGAAAAGGAAAAACTTCAAAAGTATTTAGGTGGAATAGAAAACATGAATAGCCTTCCATCAGTGCTTTTTGTAGTTGATCCTAAAAAAGAGGCAATTGCCATCGCTGAAGCTAAAAATCTCGATATTCCTATCGTTGCAATTGTTGATACAAATTGCGATCCTGAAGAAGTAGATTATCCTATACCGGGCAATGATGATGCAATTCGCGCGGTAAAATTAATAGCTTCAAAGATAGCTGATGCTGTAATTGAGGCTAAACAGGGTGAACAATTAACTGCGGTTGAAGAGTGATTTTAGAATGGTAAGGAATTTTCATCCTTACCATAAATTATATTAGGATGGAGGTAAGATTATGATTTCTGCACAACAAGTTAAAGAACTTAGAGAGCGTACTGGAGCAGGTATGATGGATTGCAAAAGAGCGCTTACTGATTCTAATGGTGATATTGAAAAGGCAATTGATATATTAAGAGAAAGAGGACTAGCAGCGGCTGCTAAAAAAGCTGGTAGAGTTGCAAATGAAGGATTAGTTGAATCGTATATTCATGGTGGTGGCAGAATCGGTGTTCTTGTTGAAGTAAACTGTGAGACTGATTTTGTTGCTAATACGGATGATTTTAAATCTTTCGTAAAGGAAATATGCATGCAAATCGCTGCAGCAAATCCACAATACATAAAGAGAGAAGATGTGCCGCAAGAAGTTATTGAGAAAGAAAGAGAAATTTTAAAGGCACAATCATTAAATGAAGGTAAACCAGCCCAAGTAATTGACAGAATAATTGAAGGAAGACTTGAAAAATTCTATAAAGAAAATTGCCTATTGGAACAATTGTATATAAGAGATGATAGCAAAACAATAAAAGATTTATTAAATGAATTGATTGCTAAACTTGGTGAAAATATAATAATAAGAAGATTTGTAAGGTTTGAAAGAGGAGAAGGTATTGAAAATTCTCAAGAAGAAGAATAAAATTAAATAGGCAACCAAAATAGGACACGGTTGTGTCCTATTTTTAATAGATTTATGAAGGATTTTTAATATTTTTATAGAATAATAAAATGAGGTGTTTTAATGTCTGTGAAATACAAGCGAGTAATATTAAAAATTTCAGGAGAAGCTTTGTCTGGTAGTACAGGTTATGGTATCGATTTTGAAACTGTCAATTTAATTGCCGATCAAATAAAAGAAGTTAAAGAGATGGGAATTCAAATAGGTGTCGTAATTGGAGGTGGTAATATCTGGAGAGGTAGAGAAGGAATAGGCATGGATAGGACTACCGCTGATCATATGGGAATGCTTGCTACTGTCATCAATTCTCTTGCTTTGCAAGATGCTTTAGAACGAAGAGGGGTAGAGACGAGGGTGCAAACCGCCATTGAGATGAGGCAGATTGCTGAACCGTATATTCGAAGGAGAGCAATAAGGCATCTTGAAAAAGGAAGAGTTGTGATTTTTGCGGCTGGTACTGGTAATCCTTTCTTCTCTACAGATACGACAGCATCTTTAAGGGCTGCTGAGATAGATGCAGAAGTGATTCTTCTTGCTAAAAAAGTAGACGGGGTTTATGATAAGGATCCAGTTAAATATAAAGATGCTATCAAGTTTGATAAACTGACGTATCTTGATGTGCTTAACAGAGGACTTGGAGTGATGGACTCTACAGCAACATCTTTATGTATGGACAACAACATTCCAATTATTGTGTTTAATTTAACTGTACCAGGAAATATTAAAAATGTAATAATGGGCCAAAAAATAGGAACAATTGTCAAGGAGGGATAACAATGGATGACTTATTAAAAAACACCGAGGAAAAAATGAAAAAATCAATCGCAGTTTTAAAAAATGAGTTAATGTCTATAAGAGCCGGTAGAGCCAATCCTGCACTTTTAGACAGAATATCAATTGACTACTATGGCACGATGACGCCAATAAACAAGTTAGCAACAATTACGGCACCAGAACCGAAAGTAATAATCATTCAGCCGTGGGACACATCAAAAATATCGGAAATTGAAAAAGCAATTCAAAAATCAGATTTAAACATTAATCCTACTTCTGATGGCAAAATAATCAGGTTAGTTTTTCCGGATTTAACAGAAGAAAGAAGGAAAGAACTTGTTAAATTAGTTCACAAAAAAGGAGAAGAAGCCAAGGTTGCAGTAAGGCAGATTAGAAGAGATGCTAACGATGTTATTAAAAAGATGGACAAAAACGGTGAGATTTCAGAAGATGAAAAATTAAAAAGCGAAGAAAATGTACAAAAACTCACCGATAAGTATATTAAAGAGATAGACAAAATTTTAGATCAGAAGGAAAAGGAGATAATGGAAATTTGATCGATATTATTGGTTATGATATTGAAACGGCTAAAAAGATTTTAGAAAATAATAATGTTCAATATAATATAATAGTTACCAAGCCTACTAAAAATTATAGAGGATATCAAAGACGTGTCTTAAAAACGATATTTGAAGATGGTATATTATCAGTTATAGTAGCTGAATTTTAACCCCCTCACTCGAGGGGGTATTGCCCATATTATAAGGAGGAAATTTAATGAGTTTTATCAAGAGGCGACAAAAAAATATTGCTGAAGAAATAGAGAAAAAACTTGATGCAGATAATATTCCAAAACATGTGGCGATAATAATGGATGGGAATGGTAGATGGGCGAAAAAAAGAGGTTTCATAAGAACACTTGGACATAGAGCTGGCATGGAAGCTGTAAGGCGAATTGTTAAAGCGTCATCTGAAATCGGAATTAAATATCTGACGTTATATGCATTTTCGACAGAAAATTGGAAAAGGCCTGCAGATGAAGTTAATGGATTGATGGACTTACTGGTAGAGTATTTAGGACGTGAAGTAAATGAATTGAATGAAAATAATGTGAAATTAAACTTTATTGGCGATTTATCAATGATACCCGAAAAATGTCGAATCAAGATAGAAGAATCTGAGGAAATAACCAAAAATAACACTGGCCTTACTTTAAACATTGCTTTAAATTATGGTGGAAGAAGTGAAATAGTTAGAGCTTTTAAAAAGATAGGCAACTCTTTATTAAACGGTGAAATTGATTTAAATGACATTGATGAAAATATTATTGCTGATAATTTATATACATCAGGACAGCCAGACCCTGATTTGATTATAAGACCAAGTGGAGAATTGAGAATTAGCAATTTTATGCTTTGGCAGTCAGCATACTCTGAATTATGGTTTTCTGATGTTTTATGGCCAGATTTTGAAAAAAGCCACCTTTTACAGGCTATATTTGATTACCAAAAGCGAAATAGGCGTTTTGGCGGCATATGAATTAAGGAGTTGAATCTATGTTAAAAAAAAGGATATTTAGTGCGGTAATAGGACTTCCTTTGGTTTTTGCGGCATTAATTATGGGAGGCTGGTATCTAAGGCTGTTTTTAGTTGCCATTAGCTTGATTGGATTATATGAATTTTATGCAGTGTTTAAAAACACAGAAATAAAGCCTATAAATTTTATGGGTTATGGGGCTGTTTTATTTTTTTATATTTTTGGTTATACTTATGATTCTTTAGATTTTTTTGTGTTTTTAGCTATGGTAATATTTTCTATTCCAATTATGTTGCATAAATATAATTTAAAAGATACTTCCATAACGATTATAGGAATTATATATGTCATTTTTTTCTCGTACATAGGGAAAATAAGAGATATTAACGGCGGTTATTTACTTGTATGGTTTATATTTATCATTTCTTGGTTAACAGATACATTTGCATATTTTATAGGAAAGCGCATAGGTAAAAATAAATTATGTCCTTCAATTAGTCCTAATAAAACATTTGAGGGTTCAATTGGGGGCGTAATAGGTTCATTATTAGGATGCCTTTTATTTACGTATTTATTTAGAGGAAAACTGGAATTAAATTATTATTATATCATCTTTTTAAGCATTGTAGGTAGTATAGTGGCTCAAATAGGTGATCTTTTTGCATCATTTATAAAACGAAATTGCAATACGAAAGACTTTAGCAAAATTATTCCGGGACATGGTGGGATACTAGACAGATTTGACAGTATTTTATTCGTTTCTCCTTGTATTTACATTTTCTTTACGTATTTAAACAGATGAAAGGAGTTAAGCATGAAAAATATTGCTATTTTAGGTTCTACAGGTTCGATTGGAACTCAAACTCTTGATGTAATAAGAAAGTCAAATGAATTTCGAGTTATAGGACTTACGTGCTATAATAATATTGACCTTATGAAACATCAAATTGATGAGTTCAAGCCGCAATTTGTAGCTGTAAAGGATGAAACATGTGCAAGAAAATTAAAAGATATGATTGACGGTGATACAGTGATTCTTTCTGGTGATGAGGGAATAAACGAGGTAGCTTCTCTTCCAGATGTTCAAACTGTTGTTGTAGCCATTGAAGGCATAGCAGCACTTATTCCTACTATAAGAGCAATTGAAACGGGACATGATATTGCACTTGCTAATAAGGAATGCTTAGTTACAGGTGGGCACATAATTAAAAGACTGGCGAATGAGAAAAATATAAATATACTCCCTGTTGATAGTGAGCATAATGCGATTTACCAATGCATTCAATCTGGGAAAAAAGAGTTCGTAAATAAATTGATTATAACTGCCTCTGGAGGACCATTTAGAGGAAAAACATTAAACGATTTAAAATATGTGACAGTTGAAGAAGCTTTAAATCATCCAAATTGGAAGATGGGCAAGAAGATAACAATCGATTCTGCTACACTCATGAATAAGGGATTTGAGGTGATAGAAGCTAAATGGCTTTTTGATATGTCATTAGAAAAAATAGAAGTTGTTGTACATAAAGAAAGTATAATCCATTCAATGGTTGAGTTTATCGATGGAAGTATTATTGCGGAGATGGCGACTGCCGATATGAGAATACCAATACAATACGCTTTGAATTTCCCAAATAGGGTATATGTAGAAGGTGTACGATATCTTGATATTATAAAAATTGGAAGTCTATCTTTCGAAAAACCAGATATTAATACTTTTAGAGGTCTTCAACTGGCTTAT
>JASBVU010000136.1 GCA_029960905.1 Thermoanaerobacterium sp. | reverse complement strand
ATGCAAAAGCCATAGATAGGATTGGGCGCGTAGAAGATGGAACAACTGTATCTGATTATGATCCTGAGGAAATTTCAAGGCAAATCTCTATATCAACATCTGTAATTCCGATTGAGTGGAAAGACTGTAAAATAAACGTACTTGATACACCTGGGTATTTTGATTTTTTTGGCGAAGTAATTAGCGGGTTAAAGGCTGTTGATAGTGCTGTACTAGTTGTTTGTGCTGCATCAGGAGTTGAAGTTGGCACCGAAAAATCATTTCACATGTTAGAAGCAGAAAAGCTTCCCACAGTGGTGTTTATAAACAAGATGGACAGAGAAAATGCAGACTTTTTTAAAACCCTTGACCAATTGAAGGGAAAATTTGGCAATAAAGTTGTACCTATGACACTTCCTATTGGCAGTGAGCACAGTTTTACTGGATATGTAGACCTTATTACGAATAAAGCATACGTTTACAGCCCAAAAGGAATTCAAGAAGCAGATATTCCTGCTGAGATGGAGGAAAGTGTTTCACAATTTAGAGAAGAGCTTATAGAAGACATTGCTGAAAATGATGAAACATTGATGGAAAAGTTCTTTGCGGGAGAAGAGCTTTCTAGAGATGAATTGCTCAAAGGCTTAAAAGAGGGTGTGAAAAGTAGGGACATTTTTCCTGTGGTGTGTGGGTCAAGCTTAAAAAATATCGGCATAGACGCATTGTTAAATATTATGATAGATGTTTTGCCTTCTCCTATTGAGGCTAATAAATTCACCACTGAGTCTGATGTAAATAAGCCTTATTCAGCTTTTGTATTTAAAACGATAGCGGATCCATTTGTAGGGAAATTGTCTATATTTAGAGTGGTTTCTGGCACTGTGTCTTCTGACTCCACTGTATATAACGGCACAAAGAAGGTAAATGAGAAAATTGGACAGTTATATGTACTAAGAGGGAAAAAACAGATACCTGTTTCGAAATTAGTTGCCGGCGATATAGGAGCATGTGCAAAATTGCAATTTACCATGACAGGCGATACACTTTGCGATCAGGCAAATCAAATAGAATATGGACCCATTGTATTCCCAGAGCCAACTTTGGCTTTGGCTATCGAGCCTAAAGCAAAAGGCGATGAAGACAAAATAAGCAACGGACTTCAAAGGCTACAGGAAGAAGATCAGACATTTAAAGTTGAGAAAAACCTTGAAACAGGACAGGTTATAGTATACGGCATGGGTGAGCAGCATATAGAAGTCATATCCAAGAAACTTCAAAGCAAATTTGGAGTAGAGTGCGTTCTTACAGAACCTATAATACCTTACAGAGAAACGATAAAAGGCAAATCAAAAGTGGAAGGCAAGCACAAGAAGCAGACTGGCGGGCATGGACAGTATGGCCATGTGTGGATAGAATTTGAGCCATATAAAGAAGGTGAATTCAAATTTGAAGATAAGATATTTGGCGGAGCGGTGCCAAAGCAGTACATCCCTGCGGTTGAGAAAGGACTTAGGGAATGCATAAAAGAAGGTGTGCTTGCTAAGTACCCTGTTGTGAATATAAAAGCAACACTTTTGGATGGTTCGTTTCACCCTGTAGATTCATCTGAGATGGCGTTTAAAGTTGCTGCATCTATAGCTTTTAAGAAAGGCATGGAAGAAGCAAATCCCGTTTTATTAGAACCCATAATGCACGTAGAGGTAACGGTACCTGAAGAGTATATGGGGGATGTAATTGGAGATCTAAATAAAAGAAGAGGGCGCATATTAGGTATGGAGTCAAAGGGAGACATGGAGGTGGTGACTGCGGAAGTTCCTCAGGCTGAAATGGCCAAATACGCTACTGATTTAAGGTCATTGACACAGGCAAGAGGAGAATTCAAAATGTCATTTGCAAGGTATGAAGAAGCGCCACCTGCTGTTGCAGAAAAAGTCATAGAAGCGAGAAAGAAATCTCAAGAATAAGTTCAAAAGGCTTAAGCGATGCTTAAGCCTTATACTTTTTTAGCGATTTATCAATCTAAAGTAATAGATATTTACAAGATTATGATATATAATATTCTTAATATACAGTATACTTTAAGGAGGGTAACAATGGATTTAAGAGAAGAAGCATTGAAATTACATAGGGATAATAGAGGGAAAATCGGCATTTTAAGTAAAGTACCGGTCAATGATTCAAAAGATTTGTCGTTGGCGTATACCCCAGGCGTTGCAGAGCCGTGCAAAGAGATACAAAAAAATCCTGATGTTGCTTATGAGTACACAAATAAGGGGAATTTTGTGGCAGTTGTCACTGATGGCAGTGCGGTTTTGGGACTTGGTGATATTGGTGCAATGGCTGGAATGCCTGTAATGGAAGGAAAGGCGGTTTTATTTAAGGAATTTGGAGGAATTGATGCATTTCCAATTTGCATTGCTACGAAAGACGTTGATAAAATCGTTGATACAGTCATCAACATAGCTCCTACTTTTGGAGGCATAAATCTTGAAGACATATCTGCTCCAAGGTGCTTTGAGATAGAAGAAAGATTGAAAGAAGCTTTGAATATACCTGTTTTTCATGACGATCAACATGGGACTGCCGTTGTCGTTTTTGCTGGATTGATAAATGCATTAAAAATTGCGGGTAAGGATTTGAAGGGCATTAAAGTGGTTATAAATGGAGCCGGTGCTGCTGGCATTGCGATAGCGAAATTAATTATCAATGCTGGGGTTGGTGATGTAATATTATGCGATAGAAAAGGTATCATTTACGATGGAAGGGATGACAAAGATCTATCAAAAATATCGATAGCTAAAATCACGAATAAAGATATGATTAAAGGAACGTTAGCTGATGCCTTAATTGGTGCCGATGTTTTTATAGGTGTGTCTGCTCCTAATGTACTTTCAAAAGAGATGGTAAAATCTATGAATAAAAACTCAATTGTATTTGCGTTGGCAAATCCAATTCCTGAAATATATCCTGATGAGGCGAAAGAAGGAGGAGCACTGGTAGTCGGGACTGGAAGATCTGATTTTCCAAATCAGATAAACAATGTGCTGGCTTTTCCAGGCATATTTAGAGGTGCTCTTGATGTGAGAGCGACTAAGATTAACGAAGAAATGAAGTTACAGGCGTCATATGCAATTGCTGGATTGGTTTCAGATGATGAATTAAACGAAGATTACATAATACCGAAAGCATTTGATAAAAGAGTAGCCAAGGCGGTTGCATTGAATGTCGCCAAGGCAGCTATGGATACAAATGTTGCCAGTTGTGATGTGGATATAAAAGAGCTGGAGTTAAAATTGAATAAAATTTTATAGTATGAATTAACCTCCTTTGAAAAAAATAAATATAAATTAAAAAAGGAGGTTTTTTTATGCCACTGCATCACAGACTTTCTAATGTTTACTACGGCAATAATGATCTTATAAACATAAATGACAATATTATAAAAATATTAAGCACATATGGAAAATCGAATATGAAGAGAAAAAGCTATGAGTTCATAGATGCTTACAACGATTTTTATAGTGATTGTGACTTTTATTTTAGCGAAAATAAAAGATATGATGAGTAAAAGTGAATAAATAATTGAAATATGCATTTTATCTGGATGAAACGGTGTATAATTGGAAAAATCAAGATTAAATAGTTGTTGACTGTATAAAAAAGAGGAATAAAATAGTAAGTGAAAGTCAAAGAAAGTCAAAGTAAGAAAGAGGTGATGGGATGGCGAGGCTAAGCGATTTAATAGAAGATTTTATAAAAAGCTTGATAGAAGAGGCTGACGAAGAATATATTGAGATAAAGAGAAATGAACTGGCTAATATTTTCAATTGCGCCCCATCACAGATAAACTATGTACTTGAGACGAGATTCAATCTATCGAATGGATATATTATTGAAAGCAGACGTGGTGGCGGCGGATATATTAAAATTATTAAAAGACCTGTTTCTAAGGATTGGATGTCAAAATTGATTTCAGATATAGGTGACAACATAACAGAAAGCAAAAGCAGGCTTTACATTGATACTTTATTAGAACATAATCTGATAACCGAAAGGGAAGCTGCATTGATGAAATCTGTATTAAATGAGAAGATTTTACCTGTAGCACAATATGAAAAGCCTATTTTAAGGGCAATACTTTTAAAGGTGATGTTAGCAGAACTTTCAAATAATTTGATGAAAAGGAGTGATTGAAATGTTATGTGATAAATGCAAAGAAAGACCAGCGACAGTCCATTACACTCAAATAATAAACGGCGTTAAGACTGAAATGAACTTATGCGAGCAATGTGCCCAAGAAGAAGGGCTTTTAAACAGCGAGACATTTTCGCCGTTTGTAAATTTCACACCATTTTCTGTACAGGATTTGTTGGCAGGATTAATGAATTTTCTTCCAAATACAGGAAATACTTATATAGAAGAACAATTGAAGTGCAGCAATTGCGGCATGACATACGACAGATTCAAGGAGACAGGCAGGCTTGGATGCAGTAGATGCTATGATTCATTTTCAGATGAATTAAATCCGCTTATAAGGAGAATTCACGGAAGCACTGGACATAGAGGCAAAATTCCGAGAAAGACAGGTGGAGCATTAAGGGCAAAGAGAGAAATAGAGGAGCTTAAAGCGAAACTGGACAAAGCAGTAAAAGAGGAAGCATTTGAGGAAGCTGCGAAATTGAGAGATAAAATCAGAGAACTGGAGAAAAAGTATGGAAAGTAGGTGATGCCGATGTTTGACCACGACAATGATGTTGTGATTTCTAGCAGAATTAGACTTGCCAGAAATTTAAGCGATATTCCATTTCCGTCTGTCATGACGGAAGATGAGGCAGAAAAAGTTAAAGAATCAGTAAAAAAAGCCATATTTGACAGTAAAACAATACTCTCAACGCAGTTTTCCGAGTACGATATGAAAAAAATAACTCCTCTCGAGAGGCAGTCTCTTGTTGAAAGACATTTGATAAGCCCTGATCTTGCACAAAACACTAAAAACGGCAGTGCTCTTATAAAGAACGATGGCACTGTAAGCATATTGATAAATGAAGAGGATCATTTAAGGATTCAAACTATATTTAATGGACTTAATTTAAGGGAAGCTTGGGAGTTGGCAGACAAGATTGATGACTTGATTGAGGAAAATATAAGTTATGCTTTTGATGAAAAGTTAGGTTATCTTACAGCATGTCCTACAAATGTAGGAACAGGCATAAGAGCGTCTGTGATGGTTCATTTGCCAGCTCTTACTATAACTGGACAGATAGGCAATGTTCTAAACTCCGTGTCTAAAATCGGAATAGCAGTAAGAGGCATGTATGGAGAAGGAACTCAATCATTAGGCGATATTTACCAGATATCAAATCAAGTCACATTAGGTCAAAGCGAAAATGATATAATAGAAAACCTTGAAGGCATTGTAAAGCAGATTATATCAAATGAAAGAAAGGCAAGAGAGGATCTTTATAAGAAGAGAAAAGTGCAGATTGAAGATAGAATAGGGAGATCATACGGCCTTTTGACAAATGCAAAGGTGATTTCAACACAAGAATTTATGAGGCTTATTTCAGATGTTAGATTAGGTGCTGTTTTAAACATTGTAAATCTAGATATTCAAAAGATAGATGAGATAACAACACATATTCAGCCCGGAAATTTACAAAAAATAATAGGGAAACAATTAGAGCCCTATGAAAGGGACATAAAAAGGGCAGAGTATGTATCAAAATTGATTAAAGGATAAGAAAAAATTAGGAGGTGTTTTCATG
>JASBVU010000135.1 GCA_029960905.1 Thermoanaerobacterium sp. | reverse complement strand
CACATGGAACCTCCACTAATCCTGCTACAGGATCACATACAAGTCCCAAAAGATTCATAATGGCAAAAGAAGCTGCGTTGAGGGACTCATCAGGAGAACCACCCATCAATTCAACTAAAGCAGCAGCAGCCATAGCTGATGCTGATCCTACTTCTGCCTGACATCCTCCTTCTGCACCTGAAAGTGTAGCATTTTTCGCAATTATTATCCCAACTCCAGATGATGTAAACAGAGATTTTATCAATTCATCATCACTTTTGCCAAATTTTCTTGCTATAGTTATTAATGCCCCAGGAATAACACCGCTGGAACCAGCAGTAGGTGCAGCAACAATTTTACCCATCGCTGCATTTACTTCTGATACTGCAACCGCTGATGCAACAGCCTTTGAAACTGTTTCACCGCTTATTGTAAAATTATTAATTATTTCATCATACAATCTTTTTGCATCTCCACCAATAAAACCACCTACAGACTTTATATCTTCTTTTAAGCCTCTTTCGATAGATTTCCTCATGACATCAAGATTTGATGCCATCTTTTCTATTATTACATCTCTATCATCGCCTGTCATCTCATGCTCATAATTTATCACGACTTCTGATATTGGTATATTATATTTTTTTGTAAGCTCCAGTAATTCAAATCCACTACTAAACTGATACAACTTCTTCACCTCAGTACATTTTATTTATGCTTTATTTATGCTGTCTACAACTATAGCTTTTTCTATTCCATCAATATGCTCAATTTTTATTCGCACATCTTCAGGTATAGTTTGATCTGACTCAATCACCATAATAGCCATATCTCCTTTTAACTGCCTGTACACCCTCATAAAAGCTATATTTATCATGTGCTCTGACAAGACTTTTGTCACCATTGCAATGATCCCTGGTTTGTCAATATGTTTTGTAATAAGAGTCTCATATTCTCCTGTAAATTCTACATTCATACCATTAATTTCCTTAAGTACAACATTGCCTCCGCCTATTGACGAACCCAATACTTCAATAACATCACCTGATTTGTTTTTTATGATCATTCTAACTGTATTAGGATGTGATGCATCCTTATCGCTTTTAACAAATGAAAATGATATGTTTTGCTCTTTTGCCAATTCAAAAGAACGAGGCAACCTTTCATCATCTGGATCAAGTCCTATAATTCCAGCAACAAGTGCTTTGTCAGTACCATGACCCTTGTATGTGTTGGCAAAAGAATCGTACAGTATAAACTGTACCTCTTTTACATCATCACCTGCTATCTGTCTTGCTATCTTTGCCAGCCGAGCAGCTCCTGCTGTGTGTGAACTGCTGGGACCAATCATGACAGGTCCCATTATATCAAAAACACTGTACTCTCTCAAATTCATCACCTGTCCAAAAGTCTTTCCATTTCATCTAATATGGCCTCAAATACATTTAAAGCATCCAAAATCGGCTTCTTAGTCGTAAGATCCACACCTGCTTTTTTTAAGATGTTAAGTGGATAATCAGAACCACCGCTTTTTAAAAATTCTATATATCTTTCTACCGCATCATCACCTTCATTTAAAATCATCTGCGACAAGGCAACAGCAGCAGAAAATCCTGTAGCATACTTGTAGACATAAAAGCTTGAATAAAAATGCGGTATCCTTTCCCATTCATAATCGATCTCATCATCTACAATTATATCATTTCCGTAATAAAATTGATTAAGTTCATGATACTTTTGGCACAATTTTTCTGATGTCAGTGCTTCGCCTTTCTCCGCTTCTTCATGCGTATACTTTTCAAATTCAGCAAACATAACCTGTCTAAATATTGTTCCTTTAAACTGTTCAAGATAATGGTTCAGCAAATACATCTTCTCACTTTTGTCTCTTGCATTTTTTAAAAGGTAATCTATTAAAATAGATTCGTTGCAAGTCGATGCAACTTCTGCGACAAATATCTTATAGTGTGAATTGATGTATTTCTGGGCTTTATCAGAATAATATGTATGAAGTGAATGTCCCATCTCATGAGCAATAGTAAAGACGTCGTCCAGTTTACCTTGAAAATTCAGAAGCACAAATGGATGTACACCATAAGTCCCCCATGAATACGCCCCAGATGTCTTCCCTCTATTCTCATAGACATCTATCCAACGGCTATCAAACCCTTCCTTTAAGATGCTTACGTACTCATTTCCCAATGGTTCTAAAGCTTTTAAGACTATGTCTTTGGCTTCTTCGTATTCATATTCTTTGTCAAAATCAGCAACCAATGGCACATAAAGATCGTACATATGTAGCTCTTCAAGGTTCAACATTCTTTTTCTCAGCGAAACATATCTGTGAAGCAAATCAATTCTCTCATGTATAGCTGCTATCAAATTGTCGTAAACAGATACAGGGACATTGTCGTCAAAAAGCGAAGCTTCTAAAGATGTCCTGTAATTTCTTATCTTAGAATAAAATACATCCTTCTTAACGTTGGAATCGGTCATGGCTGCATACGTATTTGCAAAATTTTTGTAGACGCTGTAAAGTGATTCAAAAGCCCTCTTTCTAACATCTCTATCTTTACTGCTTATGTACCTAATATAATTTCCATGCGTCAGCTCTACCAAATCACCATCTTCATCTTCAATAGAGGGAAATCTGATGTCAGCATTATCCAACATTTTAAATATATTCTCAGGAGAATGTGCCATAACTTCACTTTCAGCTAATATCATCTCTTCTTTGTCTGAAAGCGTATGTGGTTTATACCTTAAAAGGTCCTCCAAAAAATGCCTGTAATCTATAAAATCAGCATTATCTTCAATACAGCTTTTTAAGACTTTTTCGTCCATCGACAAAATCTCTGGAACGATAAAAGAAGCTGCACTGGATGCCTCAACATTGATTCTCATAGCTTTATCTGTCAATGCTTGATATTTGCCATTGCTGTTGTCCTCATCTCTCTTCATCCTGGCATATACAAAAAGCTTCTCTATGATCATGTTTAAAGCATCATTTAACTTAAGAACATTTAAAAGAGATTCTGCATCTTTAATTTTGCCTTTAAATTCTGGCAATTGTTTTATGATTTCCTTGGCTTTGTCAAAATCATCGTTCCACTCTTTATCGCTTTCATATATGTCTTCAAGTTTCCACTTGTACTTGTCGTCAGTTTCTTTGCGATCTTTCAACTTCTTCTCCATATTAACCTCCAAATTAAATGCCTTCTTTAAATTTTAATTTTTTAATCATATGTTTCTTATTCAATGCATTTTTAAAAGCATCTGAGTAATTTTGCCCCGCTTTGTAATTTTCAACGAATTCCAACATTGTGCTTTCACCGTATTTGTCTATAAGCATGTTTGATATTTCTTGGATACTGTCTAAATCGACTTCGGAATTGCCAACAATACAATTGCCTATATTGTACATGTTGACTTTCATTTTTTATCGTCCTCTATCAAAAGCGCCCTGGCAGGAGCTGCTTCTGCACCATCTACCTTTAAAGGAGCAGCTATCAATGTATACTCGCCTTCACTTACATCTTTTAATCTTAACCCCTCAAGTATGGTTATTCCGTTTCCAAGTAAAGTCTTATGCGTTTCGTGGTTTGGCTGTGCTCTTTCTATTCCAAGGCCATCTATTCCAACACCTATTACTTTCTTTTCCTTCAAATACTCAGCTCCGCTTGCATCTAAGAAAACGAAATTAAAGTTAAAACTATCTTCATACGAATTTTTCGTTTTTAAAAGTACAAATTCTCCACTTTCTATTTCCTTCTCTTTCAAATCCTCTGCAGTAATTCTATCATCAACATTTGTGAAATCAAGCACTTTACACTTCACGACGGACTTGGAAATATCAAAGTTTTCAATGGTATCTCCGCCTTCTATCATGTGAAGGGGTGCATCGAAATGAGTGCCTGTATGCATATCCATGCATATCCTGGATTCATGTACACTGTCATTGGGAAAATCGCTGGTGACAATCAATTCAGGTTTTTTCTCCGGCTTGTTCTTGTAAACCTGCATATTCTTATTGATATTCATCGAAACATCATATATTCTCATCGTAAAAGCCTCCTATATTCCACCACTTAAAATTATCTTTCAGCAGTAATTCATCAGCATCAGAAGGTCCCCATGTTCCTGGCTTGTAGTTAGGAAAATCTGGCTTATTATTCTTCCAGACCTCAGCTATTTTGTCTACATACCTCCACGAATACTCAACTTCATCCCATCTCGTAAAAAGAGTAGAATCACCTCGCAATGCATCGTAAATCAATCTTTCGTAAGCTTCTGGAGAATTCATGCCAACTTGACAATTTTGGCAAAAATCCATTCTTACTGGTATCACTTTGTTTAAAGTACCGGGTCTTTTCGCATTAAACTGTAGAAATACTCCTTCTTCAGGCTGTATTTTAATGACTAATAAATCTGGCATAAGACTACCATACTCTTTAAAGTACAAAACACCTGGAAGAGGTTTAAACTGTACTATTATTTCAGTAGATTTTACTGGCAATTTCTTACCTGTTCTTATGTAGAAAGGCACACCAGCCCATCTAAAATTATCTACAAAAACTTTAAGTGCAGCAAATGTCTCTGTATCGGAATCAGGCAATACTCTATCCTCATTCCTATAACCTTCATATTGACCTCTCACTGCATTTTTTAATACAAGATCTGGTGTTAACTCTTTAAGAGATTTCAATACCTTTACTTTTTCATCATGAATAGAATCAGTTGTAAGGTCAATAGGCGGTTCCATGGCAGTTAGCGTTAAAAGCTGCAACATGTGATTTTGAATCATGTCTCTTAGTGCACCAGCTTTTTCATAGTACCCACCTCTATTTTCTACACCAACCGTCTCGCTGGAGGATATCTGTACATTGTCTATGTATTTGTTGTTCCAAACTGGCTCAAAAAATACATTGGCAAACCTGATTACCATTATGTTTTGCAACATTTCTTTCCCTAAATAATGGTCTATGCGATATGTATTTTTCTCAGTAAAAACATCAGTTATCTTTTTGTTTAAATAAACTGCAGAATTCAAATCTTTGCCAAATGGTTTTTCTATCATCACTCTTTGCCATGACTTATCATTTTCCGCCATTCCATGTTGATGTAACTTTTCAACGATGAGTTCAAAATACTCAGGAGCTACTGCCAAATAATAAATTCTGTTTCCATTTGTTTGATATTTATCGTCAAGCACTTTCAAAAAGTTTTTAAGTCTTAAGTATCCATCGTCATAGTGAAACTCAAACTTTTGATAGTATATTCTGTCTCTTAAATTTTTCCAAAGCTCATCATCTATTTTAATTCTCGAAAATTTCTTAATAGATTCATAGACTTCATTGCGATAAATTTCATCTGTCTTATCACGCCTACCCACCGAAACGACGCAAAAATTTTCCGGAAGGCTTTTATCATAAAGCAAATTATAAATAGCAGGCATCAATTTTCTATGTGTTAAATCACCTGTACCGCCAAAAATAACCATAATGCTGGATATACTATCTGTTACCATAATATCACCTTCTTTCATTTAATGTCTTAAATTTTAACCACTTCTATACATTATAATAACTCATAAACAAATTTTTTTAAAATAAATTTCAAACAGCGATTCCTTACAAAAACCTTTAAGCCTTAATAATCATTATCTATTAATATATTTTTTCTAAATAAATATTATACTACTTTTCTACAACTATTCAAATAAAATAAAAAAATATCAATTATCCATCAAAAGGTAAAAAGAGGAGCATTAAAGCTCCTCATCGTATTGTTAAATATACTTTCAA
>JASBVU010000134.1 GCA_029960905.1 Thermoanaerobacterium sp. | reverse complement strand
TAAGAACATCTCACAGCATTGCTGATTCAGCAGCACTGGCCATTCATACACCTGTTGGAGTTGTATTTCACTCAGGCGATTTTAAGATAGATTTTACGCCAATTGGTGGGGAAGTAGCCGATTTCCATAGATTTGCCGAGCTTGGCGAACAAGGCGTTCTTGTCATGATGTGCGACAGTACAAATATAGAGAGACCAGGTTATACAATGTCTGAAAAAACTGTTGGAGACACATTTGACAATATATTTAGAAAAGCTGAACAGAGGATAATCGTAGCTACATTTGCATCAAATATTCATCGTGTCCAACAGATAATTGATTCTGCTTACAAGTATGGAAGAAAAGTCTCAATTTCTGGACGAAGCATGATAAATGTCATAAATGTCGCAAATGAATTAGGGTATTTGAGCATACCAGAAGGCACTCTTATAGATATCGATGAAGCCAATAAACTTCCGTATAGTGAAGTAGTCATTATTACCACTGGCAGCCAAGGAGAGCCCATGTCAGCGTTAACAAGGATGGCATCTTCAGAACACAAAAAAGTTGAGATAGTGCCAGGTGATACAGTTGTAATATCCGCGTCTGCTATACCCGGTAATGAAAAATTAATATCAAGAGTGATAAATCAATTGTTTAAAAAAGGCGCTGAAGTAATATACGATGCATTGGCTGATGTACATGTATCTGGGCATGCATGCCAAGAAGAGATCAAGTTGCTCCACACACTAATAAAACCACAATTTTTTATTCCCGTACATGGAGAATATAGGCATTTAAAACAACATGCAAAGCTGGCAGAAGATCTTGGCATGGATCCTAAGAATATATTTATTGCTGATAATGGTACAGTGATTGAATTTACAAAAAATTCGGGTCGAATTGCTGGTACCGTAACTGCAGGCAAAGTATTAGTTGATGGCTTAGGCGTTGGTGACGTAGGAAATATAGTCTTAAGGGATAGAAAACATCTTTCTCAAGATGGTTTATTGGTAGTAGTTGTTACCATATCCAAAGAAAAAGGTTCTGTAATCGCTGGGCCTGATATAATATCAAGAGGCTTTGTATACGTCAGAGAATCAGAAGATTTGATGGAAGAAGCTAAAAATCTCGTCAAAGAAACTCTTTCACAGTGCGAAAAGGATGATATAACGGAATGGTCGTCTATAAAGACCATGATTAAAGAATGCTTAAGCAGCTTTTTATATGAAAAAACAAAGAGAAATCCAATGATATTGCCGATAATAATGGAAATATAGGAGGATTAGAATATGAACGTATACGATAAAGCGTATGAATTAAAAAGAGCCATAGAAGAGCTGCCTGAATATAAAGCATTTAAAGAGGCATTCAAAAAAATCGAATCTAATGAGCAAAACAAAAGAATGTTGGAGGATTTTAGAAAAAAGCAATTAGAAATTCAGACGAAAGAACTAACTGGCAAAGAAATAACAAAAGAAGATGAAGAAATGTTAAAAAAGCTTTATGACATACTAAGCTTAAATCCTGAATTAAATGCTTATCTCGCTGCGGAATACAGCTTTTCTCGCATAATGGATGATATTACAAAGATTATAATGGATGTTGTTAATTTAAAATAGCAAATAAAAACAAGTGGGCTAAAAACCTTACTTGTTTTTATTTGTATATAATTATATAATCTTTGTATAAAGTGTCGATTTTTGATTTGAGGAGAGCTCAGGATGATAAATGTAAAGGGGAAAATAAAAAAAAGATCGATTGCTACGATTGTTATTATAGTTTTTTTTATTGTATCAGCGGCAATTTATTATGAAAGTTTATTTAAACCTGTTGACAATAATCCAACTGAAAAAGAAGTTGTCATACCACAAGGCTCGTCGACTGTAGAAATTGCTAAAATATTGCGAAATAAAGACTTAATAAAAAGCGAGTGGTTTTTTATTTTGCGTTCAAAATTTTATGATGATGGAGTACAAATGAAAGCTGGAAAGTACCTTTTAAGTTCAAATATGACTACGGATGAGATAATTAAGAAGTTAAAAGAAGGAAAGGTGATATTAGATACTGTTAAATTTACTATACCGGAAGGGCTTACTGTAAGTGAGATTGCGGATCGCTTGCAACAGATGGGTATAGTTAAAAAAAGCGATTTTATCAATGAAGCTCAAAATGGTGTATTTAATTATGAGTTTTTGAAAGACATTCCTAAAGACAGACCCGATCGCTTAGAAGGGTATCTTTTTCCTGACACATATATTATAAAAAAAGGGACAAGTGCTCATGATATTATAAATCTTATGCTGTCAAGGTTTGATGAAATATATAAAACTTATATAAAAGGGAAAGAAACCAATGTTGGTATGTCTACCGATAAAATTATAATAGTAGCGTCAATGATTGAAAAAGAAGCAAAAATAGACAAAGATAGACCGCTTATTGCTGGCGTAATATACAACAGGTTAAATAAAAACATGAAATTGCAGATTGACGCTACTGTTGAATATGCTTTAGGAAAGCATAAAGACAAATTGTCTCTTGATGATTTAAAAATTAATTCACCATATAACACTTATTTGCATTACGGATTGCCAATAGGACCAATTAGCAATCCAGGCTTAAAGTCTATAGAAGCAGCTATAAATCCAGCAAAACATGATTATTACTACTATGTAGCTCAAAGTGATGGTTCTCATATTTTTAGTAAGACGTATATAGATCAGTTAAATGCAGAAAAAAAGGTTAATTAATTCAGAGGTGCCGATTTTAGATGATAGATACTGACATACAATTTATAAGACAATTATTTGATTTAAGTCAAGGGATACTTAAAGAAATTGAAAGCTATGCAAGCGAGAATTTTATTCCAATTATAAAACCTGAAGTTGCAAAATTTTTGGAGACGATCGTTAAAATCAAACAGCCAGAAAATATTCTAGAGATAGGTACAGCTATTGGATATTCATCAATTGTAATGCTGTCAGCTTATGAAAATTGTAAAATCCTTACTATTGAGAAAAACATGGATATGGCCGAATTGGCAAAAGAGAATTTTATTAAAGCTTCTTTATTAGATAGGGTTGATTTGATAAAAGGTGATGCTTTAGATGTTTTACCTTGTCTTAATGGAAAATACGATTTAATATTTATCGATGCGTCAAAGGGGCATTATAAAGAATTTTTTGATGAATCTTTAAGGTTATTAAGCGATAGAGGTATTTTGATTTGTGATAATATTTTATATAAAGGTTATGTAACCAGTGAAAAACATGTAAAACATAAACGCCGAACAATAGTTTACAGGATGAGAGATTTTATTTTGTATGTTTTGAACAAGACAGGAATATCTACGTCGATTATACCTATTGGTGATGGATTGTCTATAAGTGTAAAGGAGTGAAAAAATGGTTGAGCTATTATCACCGGCAGGTGATTTAGAAAGAGTAAAAGTTGCGATAAATTATGGAGCCGATGCTGTTTATTTCGGTGGAAACAATTATGGACTTAGAGCTACAGTTGGGTTTAATATGGATGAGGTCAAATATGCAGTTGAATATGTTAAAAAACATGGCAAAAGAGCTTATTTAACTGTAAATATATTTCCTCACAATGATGATCTCATTGGATTGCCAGAGTATATACACGAAATAAGTAAAATTGGGATAGATGCAGTTATAGTTTCTGATCCGGGTGTGTTTTCAATAGTTAAGGAAGTTGCACCAAAACTTGAAATTCACATAAGCACACAAGCTAATAATGTAAACTACAGAAGTGTGATTTTTTGGCACGATTTAGGTGCAAAACGTATTGTTTTGGCTAGGGAATTGTCTTTGGAAGAGATAAAGCAGATAAGACAAAAAACTCCTGATGATTTGGAATTAGAAGTGTTTGTTCATGGAGCAATGTGCATTTCATATTCTGGAAGATGCCTTCTTAGCAATTATTTAACAGGCAGAGATGCAAATAAAGGTGAATGTACGCATCCATGCAGATGGAAATATTATCTTGTTGAAGAGAAAAGGCCTGGACAGTACATGAGAATAGAAGAAGACGATAGAGGGACGTATATAATGAATTCAAAAGATCTATGCATGATAAAATACATTCCTGATATTATTAAAGCTGGCGCTACTAGCCTAAAGATAGAAGGCAGAAACAAAAGCTCGTATTATGTTGCTGTTGTGACAAAAGCTTATAGAAAAGCAATTGATGATTATCTGGAATTTGGCGATAAATATGTTTTTGATGAAGACCTTTTAGAAGAATTGGGTAAAGTCAGCAATAGGGACTTTACGACCGGTTTTTATTTTGGGAAACCTGGTTCTGAATCACACAATTATAGTTCCTCATCTTACATTAGAAATTACAATATTGTTGGAATGGTAGTGGACTACGATGATAAAAATGGAATGGCTGTAATTGAGCAAAGGAATAGATTTTTTTCAGGCGATAAAGTAGAGATCATAGGGCCTAAAGATATGTTTGTGGAGACTATTGATAAGATATATGATATGGAAGGCAATGAAATTGAAGTTGCACCACATCCACAAATGATTGTAAAGATTCCGCTAAAAAAGAAAGTAGAAAAATATTACATTCTTAGAAAAAAAGTTTAGCTTTATGAATGTTAAACTCCTTTGAGGGAAATAATAAACCCGGAAAGGAGTTTTTTATGAATAAGAAAAATCTTAGATTTATTGTTCTAAATGTGACAACAACATTTCTTATTTTATCTTTACTTATAAGGCTTTTTTATATACAATATGTAAAATGCGAAACTTACGCTAAAATTGCTGTAGATCAAAAAATTCAAAGTTTGAATTTAGATAAAAAACGTGGAGAAATATACGATAGAAATTTAATTCCTTTTACAGATAGAACTTCAACAAAGTATGTATATGCAATTCCTGGATTAATCATCAATAAAAAAATTGCATCAGAAATCATAAATAAAATAACAGGTATTCCCGAAAGTGAAATATATGGAAAATTAAACACAGAAAAAGATATTGTCAGCTATAAAGTTAAATATGCATACGATGGAAATTTGCCTGTTGGATTATTTATATTGAATATTCCTCAAAGATATGACTCTAATTCTTTGGCAAGACACATAATAGGATATTGTGGCAGTACAAATTACGGATTGGAGGATACATTCAATAAAACATTAAGCACTAACGGATATGATTCTATAGCTGTTTTTAAAGACAACAATAATGACTATTTAAAAGGATTAGGTGTAAAAATAAGAAGCTCTGATAAAAATATATATTCATTACAGACGACACTCGATTATCATATACAAAAAGCGGTAGAAAATATTTTAGATAAAAACAAGATTAATGGTGCTGCTGTTGTTTTAAGCGTAAAAACCGGAGATATTTTGGCAATGGCTTCAAGACCCAACTATGACCAAAATAACGTCAGCAATTATCTTAGCAGCAAAAACGGAGAATTGTTGAATAAGCATTGATGGCATATCCTCCGGGGTCCATTTTTAAAATAATAGTGGCGTCTGCTGCATTAGAAAATAAAAAAGTAAACATATACGATAATTTTATTGATGAACCATACATAAACATCGATGGTGTGGTTTACCATAATTTTATGGATGAGTCAAATGGATTAATCAACATGATTAAAGCATTCGAAGTCTCATCAAATACGACATTTATAAAGATTGGTCAAAAAACAGGTGGGGGCAATATAATAGAAATGGCAAAAAAATTTGGCATAACAAAAGATGATAATCTGCCGATAGAAGAGCAAATTGGCACATTGCCATCCTTGAAAAATACATTAGGTG
>JASBVU010000133.1 GCA_029960905.1 Thermoanaerobacterium sp. | reverse complement strand
CAGCATCAAAGATAAATGCAATGCAGCTTCGGATATCTAACATTATTTCCCGTTCACCCGATAATGATATTGAGGCTTTATATCCGGAAATTGCTTTAGTTAAAAAGAATAAGATAATAGTTAAACCACTTTACTTGTATGGAAAAATATAGTAAAATAAACAATTAGAAGAAACAGAAGAATGGAGTGAAGGTAATGAGCGAAGTGATAGTAATAACATCTGGCAAAGGTGGAGTTGGAAAAACTACAACCACAGCCAATATTGGTACATATCTGTCAATGAAAGGATTTAAAACAGCATTAGTCGATACTGATATAGGTCTTAGAAATCTTGATGTAGTTATGGGCTTGGAAAATAGGATAGTATACGATTTGGTAGACGTGGTAGAAGGGCAATGTCGCTTAAAACAAGCTTTGATAAAAGACAAGAGGTTTGATGGGCTTTATTTGCTGCCTGCAGCTCAAACAAGAGATAAGACAGCCGTAAATCCAGAACAGATGCGCTCAATTACGGATGAACTAAGGCAAGATTTTGACTACATTTTAATTGATTGTCCTGCAGGTATTGAACAAGGTTTTAAAAATGCAATAGCTGGTGCTGATAAAGCATTAGTAGTTACAACACCAGAAGTTTCCGCTGTAAGAGATGCTGACAGAATCATAGGACTTTTAGAAGCCTCTGATGTAAGAGATCATATGCTTATCATAAACAGGATAAAGATGGACATGGTAAAAAGAGGCGACATGATGAACATTGATGACATCATGGATATACTGGCAATAGACCTATTAGGTGTTATTCCTGATGATGAAAATATAGTCATATCTACAAACAAGGGAGAGCCAATAGTTGTAGATGAAAAATCGTTGGCTGGACAGGCTTACAGAAATCTGACGCAAAGGCTGATTGGAGAAGATGTTCCAGTGATAAACTTAGACACAAATTACGGCTTAATCGACAGGTTAAAAAGTTTGTTTAAAATTTCATCCAGCAGGTAGTATCAGGAGGTGTAATGGATGGACTTATTCAAATCATTTGGTGGAAAAAGCAACAGTAAAAATGTAGCAAAGGAAAGATTGCAGTTATTGCTTGTTCATGACAGAGCTGATGTCTCTCCAAAATTTTTAGAGATGGTGAAAGGCGAGATAATGAATGTAATATCAAACTATGTTGAGATAGATGAAGATGGTTTGAATGTTGAAATAACAAAAGAAAGAAAGACAGACGATACATTTGTCCCAGCATTGCATGCAAACATTCCTATAAAGAAAATGAAGAAAAATTTAAGATAACCGGTTGAAAGCCGGTTATTTTAAATTTGATGTTCTTTACGTGAAATTATATCCATATCAAACGTATAGTTAAATGATGTGTTGTATGATATAATACTAGGTGTAATCATGAATACTTACTATAGAGGGGAAATAGAAGTTAATGTTTAACAAGAAGTTATGGAAGAATTTTGATTTTGCTTTGTTGATTACTGTTTTATTGATATGCACTTTTAGTGCCGTTGTCATTTCCAGCGCGTCACATGCAGTTGAGACAGGTTCATACAAAAATGTGATTGTTCAGATTGTAGCTGTTTTATTTGGATTGGTATTTTTATTTGCCATAACGCTTTTTGATTACAATCAGATTGCTAGGCTCTCAAAAGTAATCTATGTATTAAATATCTTGGTCCTCATTTCTGTTCTTTTTATCGGTAAAGTAAGTAACGGTGCTCAAAGCTGGATTCACGTAGGACCTATTGATATTCAGCCGTCAGAGTTTTCAAAAATAGCCTTGGTACTGACATTGGCAAACTTATTTAATGAAATGGGAGAGATTAAAACTTTCAAAGATCTGGTAAATCCGCTTATACATGTTCTCATCCCTTTTGTAATTGTGATGCTGCAGCCGGATCTCGGCACTGCATTAGTGTTTTTAGCTATTTTTATAGGCATGCTTTTTATTTCAGGTGTAAAACCAAAGGTTTTTGCTGGGCTTATTGCAATGGGGATAGCAATGATGCCTGTAGCGTACAAGATTTTAAAGCCTTACCAGAGAAACAGACTTTTATCGTTCATAAATCCAAATCTTGATCCTATGGGTTCAGGATACCACGTAATACAATCTAAGATAGCGATAGGATCCGGTATGTTTTGGGGTAAAGGTCTCTACAATGGCAGTCAGACACAGCTTTACTAGCTGCCTGAAGGTTGGACCGATTTCATTTTTTCAGTTGTCGGTGAGGAATTGGGTTTCATCGGTGCTACAGCTTTGATATTATTGTATGCATATATGCTTTATAGGTGTTTTCGAATTGCGGTTATGGCAAAAGATAAATACGGCTACTTGATAGCTGTGGGTATAATTTCCATGTTTACATTTCACATATTTGAAAACATCGGTATGACTGTAGGCATTATGCCTATTACAGGTATTCCACTTCCCTTTATGAGCTATGGAGGTAGTTCACTGGTTGCTAATATGATTGCCATTGGGTTATTGCTAAATATTGGAATGCGAAGGCGAAAGATTAATTTTTAAATGAGAGGATGATTTGATTGAATATAGCTCTTATCGCACATGATATGAAAAAATCCATAATGGTGGATTTTGCTATTGCGTACAAAGAGATATTAAAGAAATGTAACATATATGCCACAGGTGCTACAGGTCAATTGGTAGAAGAAGCTACTGGCATTAAAGTAAATAAATTTTTGCCAGGCCCTATGGGTGGCGATCAACAGATTGGTGCCATGATTGCAGAAAATAAAATGGACTTAGTCATATTTTTAAGAGATCCTTTAACAGCACAGCCCCATGAACCTGATATACTGGCACTTTTGAGAGTTTGTGACGTTCACTCCATACCTCTTGCTACAAATTTGGCTACTGCTGAGGTGTTGATAAAAGGTTTGGATGCGGGATTTTTAGAATGGAGAGATGCAGTCAAATAAAAAAAATCATAAACCTCCTTTCAATGTAATATAAATATAGCAAAGGAGGTTTATCTTATGAAACCTAACAAATGGCAATCTGTTAGCTATTCTAAAAATCACATTAGCAATTTTAAAAAGTATTTTGGTCTTTTGGAAAACCAATTGATAGTTTGTCTTTTGATTTTGGGAGTAGTCATGCTTTTTAAAGCCATAAATGTTCCAGCCACAAATAAAACCGTAGACGAAGTAAAAACAGTGCTTAATTATAATTCCAATTATGAAAACACAAAAAAAGGGCTTAAACTTGTCATGAGCAAAATACCTTCGTTAAAAGACGACGTTGTAAAAGTGTTTTCAAATAAAGCAGATGATGTTAAAAGTACTACAACTCAAGTTGTGAGTAGCGGAATGATAAAACCCGTTGATGGAGTTGTAGTATCCACATTTGGTACAAGAGTAGATTCCTCTTCTTTAAAAGAAGTGAAAAACGATGGCATTGACATAAGCGTTTCCAGTGATGAGCCAGTGGTAGCTGTATTGGATGGAGAAGTCATGATAGCAGATAATTCTAATCCTGACTGGGGGAAAGTAGTCGTCATAAAGCACGATGGGGACGTCCGCTCTGTCTACGCATACCTTTCTGAGGTAGATGTAAAAGTCGGAGATAAAGTGCTTAAAGGTCAGACGATTGGAAAAGTTAGCGTTGGCAGCAACAAGGGTGCCACGATGCATTTTGAAATATGGGAAAACGGAAAACCTGTAGATCCTAAATCAAAGATAGATTTTAATCCGGCAATAAGTGATGTCAAAAATGAAAATTGACGATGTTAAAATAAAGATAAACCCATTTACGTGGGTTTTTATATTGCTTCTTATATTAGCTGGTCTTTACATTGAACTTATTGATATAATCTTGACTGTAGCGATACATGAAGCAAGCCATTATTTTGTGGCAAAAAAATTAAATATAAATATGATTCAGATAGAAGTATTTCCTTTTGGAGGAGCTGCTGTTTTCGACAGTGAGATTTTTATAAGGCCTGATTTAGAGATCATAATTGCATTAGCAGGACCTTTGTCAAATATTGTTTTTATTATGGTGCTTATAATAATAAGCCAAATTATTGGAACGCAGTTGGAATACCTTATAAGGATTAATGCTCTAATGTGTGCATTTAACCTTTTGCCAGGTGTTCCTTTAGATGGAGGAAGAGCTTTAAAGTCTGTTTTATCCAATTTCATAGGCTTAACTAGAGCTAATAACATAGCAGTCAAGATTTCATACGTGTTATCTTTATTGCTTATATACGGCAGTATACTTATGATTATAAATGGGAATAAAAATTATGTATTGATTACTATGGCTGTATTTCTCATAATATCTGCCAGAAATGAGCGGAAACTATCTCAGTATTTTAACTTGAGAGATTTAATATACAAAAAAGAAGAGTTATTTAGGCGTGGAGTTATGAATGTCAGGACAATAGCAGTGCTTGATGACCAAAAATTAATCAAAATAATCAATTGTTTTTTGCCATTAAAATATCATATAATAGTTGTGTTGGATAAAAATTTGAAAGAGAAAAAAAGACTTACAGAGACAGAGCTTTTTGATTTTGCCATTGAAAACGGACTTTACTTACCTATTGGCGAAATCTTAAGCAAGATAAAATAGGAGGTAACAATGTCAGATTTAAAAAACAAGATAGATGATTTGTTGATGAAAGTGAATAAACCTGCCAGATACACCGGCGGTGAAATAAATTCTGTAATTAAAGATGTAAATAAAGTTGAAATAAGATTTGCATTTGCTTTTCCTGATGTGTACGAAGTTGGCATGTCTCATCTTGGGCTTAAAATACTTTACAGTTTGATGAATGAACGAGATGATACATATTGTGAAAGGGCATTTGCTCCATGGATCGACATGGAAAGCTTAATGAGAGAAAAGGACATACCTCTTTTTTCACTTGAGACGAAAACACCTCTTAATATGTTTGATATAATAGGGTTTACTCTGCAGTATGAATTAAGTTACACAAACATATTGAACATGCTGGATTTATCTAAAATTCCAGTAAGAAGCAAGGACAGGAAAGGATATCCTTTGGTTATAGCCGGTGGGCCTTGTGCAGTTAATCCTGCACCATTGTCTGATGTTGTGGATTTGTTTGTTATAGGTGACGGTGAAGAAATTATAAATGAAATCTTGGATTTAGTAATATCTTGTAAAAAAGACAATGTACCGAAGGAAGAACTTTTAAGACGCGCATCTAAAATTCAAGGTGTTTACGTCCCATCATTATATGTAGAAACGTACAATGATGATAATACTATTAAAAGCATAAAGCCTATTGAAGAAGGTGTGCCTGCAATAATAAAGAGGAGAATTGTGAAAGACTTAGATAAGACATACCATCCAGACAAGCAGATTGTACCGTTTATCAATATCGTCCACGACAGGATTGTGCTGGAGGTTTTTAGAGGCTGTACAAGAGGTTGTAGGTTCTGCCAAGCAGGTATGATCTACAGGCCTGTAAGGGAAAGGTCAAAAGAAACCCTCCTGCAATTAGCTGATAAATTGATAAAATCAACCGGATATGAAGAGATTTCACTGACTTCTTTAAGTACCTGTGACTATTCACAGATAGAAAGTTTAGTATTTGACCTAATAGAAAAGTATAAAGATATGGGAACTGGTGTAGCACTGCCATCTACAAGGATAGATGCTTTTTCTGTCAATCTCTTAAATGAGATTCAAAAAGTCAGAAAGACTGGTCTTACACTTGCTCCTGAAGCCGGAACTCAAAGATTGAGAGACGTTATTAATAAGGGCGTGACTGAAGAAGATTTGGTGAATTCTACTA
>JASBVU010000132.1 GCA_029960905.1 Thermoanaerobacterium sp. | reverse complement strand
CTCCTTCTCCACAGCTATTTTGTTAAGCTCAAATAGAGAGTTTTCGCTTAAAACATTGAAATACGGAATCTTTCTTAAATAATCATAATCACCCATAAAAATACCCTCTTGCCTACTCTGTCCTGTATTTATCTATGCTTACAAATTTCGTATACTGACCCATCCATAGAAGCTCTATGGTTCCTGTCGGACCATTTCTGTGCTTTGCGATTATAAGCTCTGCGATGTTTTTCTTTTCAGAGTCCTTGTTGTAATAATCATCTCTGTAGAGAAACATCACTATATCAGCGTCCTGCTCAATTGCACCTGACTCTCTTAAATCGCTTAAAATCGGCCTGTGATCGGATCTGGCTTCAGGTGCACGAGATAGCTGCGAAAGTGTTATTATAGGAACTTGCAATTCCCTTGCAAGCCCTTTTAATGACCTTGATATTTCAGAAACCTCCTGCTGGCGGCTTTCCGAGTTTCCCCTTCCTTGCATAAGCTGCAAATAATCTATAAGCACTAAAGACAACCCCTTCTCCAGCTTCAGTCTTCGGCATTTTGCCCTTATGTCCATGACTGATATGCCCGGTGTATCATCAATGTATATAGGTGCTGTGGAAAGAGGTGCCATTGCAGCAGCAAGCCTTGGCCAATCGTCGTCATCTAAATTTCCCGTTCTAAGCTTTTGGCTGTCTATGTTTGCAGTAGAGCATATAAGTCTACTTACAAGCTGCTCTTTAGACATCTCAAGGCTAAATATGGCAACAGGCTTTTTAAGTGACAATGCAGCATTTTCTGCAATGTTTAAGGCAAACGACGTTTTGCCCATGGATGGCCTTGCAGCAAGAAGTATAAAATCAGATGGCTGAAAGCCAGATGTCTTAAGGTCTAAATCCGGAAAGCCAGACGGCACACCAGTCAGATGTCCTTTATTTTTATAAAGATTTTCTATGTTGTAAAATGTGTCCATCAACACATCTTTAATAGGATAAAAATTTTCGGTATTTCTGCCTTGTGCTATGTCAAATATTTTCTGCTCAGCCGTATCTAACACATCATGCAAATCGCCGCCTTCATAGCTTAACTCCATTATCTCTGATGAAGCTTGAATGAGGCGCCTCAATGTTGCTTTCTCCCTAATCATCTTTGCATAATACGACACATTTGCAGTTGTTACTATGCTGGATGACAAATTTGTTATATAGTCAAGTCCTCCTACAGCCTCCAGCATGTTCTGCCTTCTCAGCTCATCAACCACCGTGACCAAATCAACGGGTATGTTCTTTTCAAACATATCCATTATTATGGTAAACAGCTTTTTATTTGACTCCTTGTAAAAATCATCTGCTTTTACTATCTCTGATGCATCGATTATGGCATCTCTGGACAAAAGCATTGCACCTAAGACAGCCTGCTCTGCCTCTATATTTTGAGGAGGGATTTTATTCCACTCCATCTCATACCCCCCTTAAAAGTCCAAAACCTTGTGTATTTTTCCCACCAAGTCCTGAATAAACTGGAACAATTATTGTCCTACAACATCTACTTTTATCTTCGCTTGTATGCCGGGGTATACTTTAATGTCTACGGTATAAGTGCCAGTCGTCTTTATAGAATCCGGAAGATTTATCTTCTTCTTGTCAATATCGTATCCTCTTTTGTTTAGCTCATCTTGTATGTCTTTTGATGTTATAGATCCAAACAATTTGCCGTTTTCACCTGTTTTAACTTTAAGCACGATGGACTCTTGCGAAAGCTTTTTAGCCATCTCTTGTGCAGCTTCTACCTCTTTCTGCCTTTTCTTCTCCTCCGCTTTTTTCTTTTCATTAAGAACATTTATATTTGACTTCGTGGCATCTATAGCAAGTCCACGAGGCAAAAGATAATTCCTACCGTAACCATCGCTTACATTTACTACGTCTCCTGCTTTGCCTATGCCCTTTACATCCTTTTGCAAAATCACCTTCATCACGATTCACCTTCCTTAAAATATTCATCTATGGCTTTCTTCAAATCATCAACAACATTTTTGAGAGGCTTTTTAACCTGAGCACCTGCCACAGTCAAATGACCACCGCCGCCTAACTTTTCAAGTATTACCTGAACATTTATGTCCCCTATTGATCTTCCGCTTATAGCAACATCGTCATGCCTTTTAAATACGACAAAAGATGCCTGAACACCTTTTATATTAAGAAGTTCATCTGCAGCTTGTGCAGCGATGACATTGTCTGTCACATCAGGGCTTACCGCAATCGCTATTCCTTCTTCTGTTATTTCAGCATTTTTTACTATCGTAGATTTTATTATATACGATTTTAAATCATTTTGAAACAGCATCTTTACAGATATAGTATCGGCACCCTTTCTCCTAAGATAAGATGCGGCTTCAAATGTCCTTACACCTGTCCTAAATGTGAAATTTTTTGTATCCACCGTTATTCCTGCCAGCAGTGCTTCTGCTTCTATCGGCTTTAAATCAATCTTGTCTTTTATATACTGTGATATTTCAGTTACAAGTTCGCAGGTAGATGATGCGTATGGCTCAAGATAAATAAGCAACGCCTTATCAATAAATTCTTTTCCTCTTCTATGGTGATCGATGACTATTATCCTGTCCACCATGTTTACTAATTCAGGGTACGTAAGATAACTGGGTCTGTGGGCATCAACGACGATAAGAAGCGTCTTCGGATTAACCATACTCTTTGCATTGCCTACATCGATAAAGGGATTTGCATACTCCTCATCTCTCTCTATCTTCTCTAAAAGGGTTTCTATGGCCGGATTTGACTTGTCTAAAATTATCTTTGCATCTTTGCCGAAGGACACAGCACACCTGTACATGCCTATTGCAGCCCCTAATGAGTCAAAATCCATAAAATTGTGTCCCATAAGCAAAACATTTGATGAATCTTCAATAAGCTCCCTTATGGCATGTGCGACAACTCTTGCTTTGACCTTTGTCCTCTTTTCTACAGCCTGTGTTTTACCTCCATATATGAGGATCTTTTCGCCTTTTTTGACTACAGCCTGATCACCGCCTCTGCCTAATGCCAAATCAATAGCAGACACGGCGTACTCGTTTAATTTTGCAAATTCCGACGAATCGGCACCAACACCTATGCTTAGCGTAATAGGTATTTTGTTTCCCACGTTTATATCTCTTATAAAGTCAAGTATCTCAAATCTATTTTCTTCAAGATTTTTTAAATCCGCCTCTTGTGTAACAAAGATGTACCTGTCATTGGCGTACTTTATTATATAGGCATTCATGGATTGAATCCAGATGTTAAGCCTTCTTTCTATTTCTGCGGCTACAACAGGCTTATTTAAATCATCTGCAGACTGTAAAGCTTCTTCGTAATTGTCTACAAGTATGTAGCCTAAGACCGGTTTGGAACTTACAAGTCTTTTCGATATTTCCATGTAATCAGTTTCGTCAAAGATGAAGATGTTGTAGTAATTTTCACCGTCTTTAGGTTTTCTTCTTCTGGTTTTAGAGATGATGCTTATCATGTAGTAGTATTTATTGCCAATCCTGAAGTGATACTTTTCGTCCTTTTTCGACTTTGCGTATTTTAAAAACACATTGTTTATATCCTTTTTATCCTCAAAATTTTGGGCAAAACAAGAATTGTACCACACTATGTTTCCATCTTCACTCATTAAAGCTACAGGTATAGGCAAAAGCGATAGCACATTGCCAGATGCCTTATCAACACTAAAAAAAAGCCTTTCAATGTACTTGTCAAATTCTGTACGCTTCTTTTTTGCTCCTTTATATTCAATGTACAAAATATACGCCAAAAGAACCATTGATACAATGCTAATGTAGACATTATAATACAAGAGTATAAGAGTAAGCACCGCTGATAAAATGATGCTTAATAAACTTACAGAAGATATTAATTTATAATTCTTTTTATCAAACATGTGTACATCCCCTTAGTTAATGATACAAAAACTGTATCACGTGAATCTCCGCAAATTCATACTTGTATCAATAACCCCCAGTAGTGTCATCAACGAAAAAGTAATCGGAAACATAAATAACGCCACTAAAATCACATCGCTTATTAAAGAGTTTACATTAAATCTCTTTGTCATAAAGTATTTTACATAGGAAAGGCCGCTTATTGTAAACCCTATAGATAAGAGCAACAGTAGATTAGATGCGACAACACTGGAATTTACAAAATATTGGTACAAAAGGGCTCCTATAAAAATCCATCCTGTCATGTAAGGCATCCTCCAAAACATAAATGGAGGTAGCTTCTTTACCATGCCTTCCCTTGCCATTATCCTTGAAAGAAGCATATAGTTAGCTATGACGATAAGTGCAATCATTATGACAAAAATAGATGGCATAAGCGTTTTAATAGTCTCCAATGTATAACTCATCATACTTCTTATGTAGGCTTCATTGGAAGAGTTCTTGTAAATGTCTAATATCTGGTTTCCAATTTGTTGGTAGTCATTTAAAATACTGCTTATTACATTTATACCAAATATTTTAAGAACATACAATAGCACTACAAAGCCTGCTAAAGATATTGCACCAGTCTCAACCACCACATCCTGAGGCGTACTACCACTTTTTACGAAATATCCCATTGCAATTCCGATTGCGCTTAAAGCCGCCACAATTGAAGCTGTGATTATGTCTGTAAACAAAAATGTAGCAATAAAAATTAAGACTGTAGTCAAGATACCGTACAGCAAATTGCCACTTCTGACTATGACCACGCTTACAGGTACTGACACAAAAAACAGTATGAAAAAAAGCGGCGGCACGTATGCTCCAATTAAAACCATTATAACCGCTACAGCCACCATTAAAGCCGCGTTTACGATGTTTTTGCTGCTCATTTTTTATCCTCCATGAAACTCTTACCTTTTCTTAAGGTGCTCTGCAAGTTTTCTGTAATTTTGCGAATCTTCTTCTATGTCTGCAGAAATAGACCTTATCCTCTTTAAAATCTCATCATCAATTTCTCTAAAATCATACCCCAATTTATTGCCAAGAAGATACCCTATTATTATCACGTGACATATATCGTCTATCAATTCCTGAGGCAACTCGTCATTGTTAAAATTTTTAAAAACTGATGCAGTTTTCAATAAAAGCTCAACTTTTAAATTTTCCAAGCTTTTAATATTTCTCGTTATATCAAAATTATTCTCCATAATATCCCACCTTAAACACATGAAAAACAAGAGAGGGCTTGACCCTCTCTATATTATATCATTATTCGGCTGTATATGGTAGTAGCGCAATCTGTCTCGCTCTTTTTATAGCAACAGTAAGCTGCCTTTGATGTATAGCACAGTTTCCTGTTATCCTCCTAGGAAGTATCTTGCCTCTTTCAGTTATATATTTACGCAACTTGCCGACTTCCTTGTAATCTATATAATCTATCCTGTCAGCGCAAAAAGCGCATACTTTTTTCTTAGCTTTTCTATTTTTTCTCTTTTGAGCGGAATTCTCCTTAGAATTGCTATTGTTGTTTGACATCATCTACCCTCCTTAGAATGGAAGATCATCTTCTGACTCTACCGGACTAAATCCATCAAAATCGCCGCCATCTAAGTCGATATCAAAATTGTGAATATCCTTACCTAGATCTGCCATAGGATCACTGCCGCTGGGTTTATTTGAATCCAGAAATTTGACTTCGTCTGCCACAACTTCTGTAACCCAATGGCGATTGCCGCTATTATCATCCCATGTGCGAGTTTGGATGCTGCCGGACACAGCCACCAATCTTCCCTTTTTAAGATTGTTTCCGCAAACCTCTGCCAGTTTTCGCCATGTAACGATGGGTATAAAATCAGCCAGCCTGTCTCCGTTCTGCTGCGTGTAGTTCCTATTGACAGCAAGTGTAAATGTAGTCACAG
>JASBVU010000131.1 GCA_029960905.1 Thermoanaerobacterium sp. | reverse complement strand
TGTACGAGATTAAGAGGTTTTTCACAAAGTGCGATGGAAGTTTCATGAGCGTAACAGACGAAAATGAGATAGATGATTCAATGGATAGACTAATAGAGTTGCATCAGGCAAGGTGGAGAAAAAGACATATGCCGGGTGCATTTTATTCTAAAAGGATTAGAGATTTTCACAAAGCTTTAGCATTTGACTTTTTCAATAGAGGCATCTTAAGCTTGTTTGAATTGAAAGACAGTGATAAAATCGTTGCAAGCTTATTAAGTTACCATGTAGGTGGTAAAAGGTATTACTACATAAGCGGCTATGATTTAGATTACAGCAAATTAAGCGTTGGTGCTGTAACATTAGGGCTATCAATAAAGCGTTCAATAGAAGTTGGGGATGAAGTCTACGATTTTTTAAGAGGAGACGAAAAGTACAAAGAAGATTGGACTAAGGACAAAAAGAGAAACATGAGGCTTGTTGCTTCATATCCTTCTATTGCAGGCAGGTTTTATCTTTACTACATCATCGCTGAGAATAAAATAATAAACAAAATAAAAGATAGGTTCAGTCATGATTGAACCTATCTTTATAAAATGTATTAAGGTAAGAGGCAAAGTTAATTTGTCGCTTTAGCGTATTTTAAGCTTATTGGATCTGTGTAGGCAGGGACTACGATGTTTTTGGATGTCTCTATGTCCACTTTAATGCCGTAATATTTGAGAGTATCTACAATGCCGCCTTTCAGATTTAATGAAGCTGTTAGAGTGTCAGGATTTCCAATCGCTTTTATGACGTATGGCGGAGCATACCTTGTAGAATTTATGTTTATGGTAGGGCCTACACATCTTATTTCAGATGTAGCTATAAGCCTTTGGTCATTTATAGATATTGCTTCAGCTCCACCCGCTTTTAGCTCGTTTACTACTTTTATCAGGTCTTCATCGTGTACCAAAAACATATTTGGGTCTTCTCCGTCTTTCGGCTGAAGGTCGCTGTCGTTTAAAGTGACTATGACTCCTGGACCTGTCATGGCAGTAAAACCTGCAAGTTCTTTGTATTTTTCCACATCTTGTGACAAAGCATTTAGAGTCGCTTCATACTTTGATGATGAGCTGTTTAATTCATCAAGTTTTTGATTAAGTTCCGCCACTTGCTCTTTTAAGGCATTTCTTTCGTCGGTCATATTTTGCAGTTCGCTGCTTAGCTCATCAACATTTACGCTGCTGTTGCGAGATGTATCTGCTGCGGTCTTTACACTGCCTTGTATAGTTTTAAATTCCATTGATATCATAAAGCCCATTATTAAAAACACCATAACAAAAGAAACAACCTGAAAAACCTTACCCTTCATTTTTTCATCCTCCCCATGGGCCCATATATCCATTTATGAAAACTTCATTTTCATTCTATATATAATAATATCACGTATAAAGATAAAATTTATTAAAAAAATATTAATATTGTGTTACAGATTAGTAATAAAAATTTATTTTTATAAAAATCATTGTTCTTGGCCGTTTGTCTTGTTCTCTTCAGCGGTATTTTTTAAAGCCAGTATCTCCTCTAAATCTTTATTGTACTTATCGATTTTAAGCATGGTGCTTTTATAGGCCAATATGTCTTCTTCGTTTTTCTGTATGCATTTTATCAAAGATTTCTTTACACTGTCAAAGAGGGTGTCGTAGCTCATGTAGTCGTGTATGTCTAAATCCTCTATTTTTTCTGTCACCAACTGGTCATTTTTCACCTTATAAAGGTAAAAGCTTCCGTCTGATTTTAAAATTATTTTTTCATCTATGCCTCTGTCGTAAATTATGATTCCTTCTCCGGTGGCAAATGTTTTGCCGCTGTAGCTTCTCAGCGTTACATTTTCATTGGCTATGTATTTTTTTAATGTAAGCAATATCTCTTTTACCTCTTTAATGGATTTGCCCAATACTTCCTGCATCTTTTTGCTGGCTTCTTCTTTGCCTTTTTCACTTTCTGTAAGTCTTTCCATCAATTTTTTTATTTCATCTATATCGCTCATTTAAACTCAATCCTTTCAAAAAACTTTGACGTGCCTACTTTTAATATTCCACTTGTGTTTATTTTTAAAACAACAATCCACAATTCGAGTTTAAAGAAGTATACAAAAAACAACACAAACCCTGCGTCGAGAGGAATTGACGGGAGTATATTAAAGCAGTATAATGAATATATGGAAAAACAAAAGGGTAATATAGTATTAAGAGGGAAATATAGACCTGAATATAAAGAAAAGTTGCTTGATTTAGCTAAATTTTTTGCTGATAATGGCTTTGTTCCCACTGAACATACATTGAATGAAATACTTGGGAAAACAGCTTCTGGAAGATTGCCAGATGATAAACAGATGTTATTGGATGTATTACAAAATGGTGAAAAATATATTGAACCTAATGGCAATATAGTCAGGTATAAAAATGGCATATCAGCACATATTGATAGAAAACGTGGCTGGATAATTACTATAACTCCAAGAAAACGAATAGTAAAAGAATGGAGGCGAATTAATGAGTAATGTTGCAATACAATTAATAGAAATTTGTCGGCAATATGTAAATAATAACTTGAACATAAATGAATTTATCGAAGACTTCCAAGTGCTTTATGAACAAAAGCAAGATTTATTAACAGATGAAGAAATGAGTTTGTTTGATGATATTTATATGGCTTGTGAATATTATGAGCAGGATGAAAATATCAGAAATGAATATCACTTGTATATTGGAGAAAATGAATTAAGACAAAAAGTTCAAAAACTTGTAAAAAAGTTAGCAGCATAAGTTCCTACAGATAAACCGCTAAGGCATGATAGCTAAAGCGGTATTTTTATGCCCATTAAAAGGGGGAGGTGATGCTTATGGCTGTATCTGATAAACCGTGGGGAAGTATTTCAGAAAGTGACTATATAGATGCAGCAACATTCTATAAATACTGTCTAATTGATTTGAACGAATCGGGCAATTGCAAGTTTAAACGTAATAATATTTCAAAGCAAGAAGGACATAATAAGATTAAAATTTAGACAATTTCACCAAAACTATGTTATAATATTATTAAAAGAAAATACATATTATTTAGGAGGCGATTTCATGAGTAAGGTAGCAATAATAGGATCTGGATTTGTAGGTGCTACATCGGCATTTACTCTGGCATTAAGCGGGACTGTAACAGATATCGTATTGATAGATTTGAATAAGGATAAGGCTATAGGCGATGCACTTGATATTAGCCACGGTATACCCTTAATACAGCCTGTAAATGTGTATGCAGGTGACTACAAAGATGTTGAAGGCGCGGACGTAATAGTTGTGACAGCAGGTGCTGCACAGAAACCCGGTGAGACGAGGCTTGACCTTGTGAAGAAAAATACAGCCATATTTAAGTCGATGATACCTGAGCTTTTAAAGCACAATGACAAGGCTATATATTTGATTGTGACAAATCCTGTAGATATACTGACATACGTTACATACAAGATTTCTGGACTTCCATGGGGAAGAGTTTTCGGATCTGGAACTGTTCTTGATAGCTCGAGGTTTAGATACCTACTTAGCAGGCACTGCAATATAGATCCCAGAAATGTACATGGAAGGATAATCGGTGAGCATGGAGATACCGAGTTTGCGGCATGGAGCATAACAAACATATCTGGAATATCATTTAATGAATACTGCAGCATATGCGGGCGCATTTGCAATACGAATTTTAGGAAAGAAGTTGAAGACGAAGTCGTAAACGCTGCTTATAAGATAATAGATAAAAAAGGTGCCACATACTATGCTGTCGCGGTGGCGGTAAGAAGGATCGTGGAGTGCATACTGAGAGATGAAAATTCCATCCTCACAGTATCATCTCCATTAAGCGGACAATACGGGGTGAAAGATGTTTCATTAAGCTTGCCGTCTATCGTAGGCAGGAATGGCGTTGCCAGGATTTTGGACTTGCCTTTATCTGATGAAGAAGTGGAGAAGTTTGGACATTCGGCAAATGTGATGGCGGACGTCATAAAACAATTGGATATATGATTAAATATGTTTTGAGGCTTCACATCGATGTGGTGAGGCTTCTTTTTGCGTATATAAAGAATACAATGTGGAAAATCTAATAACGGTGATGTAAAATGCAGAATATGAGCCCGCAGGAGATAATATCAAGTGCCTTTAAGAAGGCAAAAAAATATGAAAATGTAATACACAGAAAGGCAAAAGATTATGGAAAAAGCATATCAGATAGTCAGGTTAAAGGAGTATTAAAACAGATAGAAATTACTGCTTTAAACCATGTAGACAAGATTGTGACTGCTGAAAAAACAATGAGGATTGATTCGCTTGTGAAGAAGAATATGTCTTATGACATGATGGATGCATTACAGGATATAGAGAAGGATTTGATAAATCAGCAGATGTTTTACAATGAAAATCTTATAAACATAACTAATCCATATGTAAGGCAGATATTCACCCAGATGAGGGATGACGAGATGAGATTTATCACTATAATACAGCAGAATATAGAATCGCTAAAGTCAAAGCCGACTGAGCCCAACAGCATAGTATATACAACACCGAGGGAAAATAAATGAAAGTAGCTATTATAGGTGCAGGTTCGGCAGGCTTAACCGCAGCCATAAGGCTTGAGTCTTATGGAATAAAACCCGATGTATTTGAGAGAAAATCAAAAGTCGGCGATGCTTTTAACCATGTAGCAGTACTTTTAAATGTTATAAATAGGCCAATAAACGATCCTTTGGAGTACTTAAAAAATAACTTTGATGTGAATGTTGCACTACTTAACAATATAGATAAGATTGTGATGCATGGACCGACTGTCACCCGCACTATTAAGGGCAAGAAGCTTGGCTATTTTATGCAGAAAGGGCAAGGAGAATTATCTGTAGAAAGCCAACTATATAAGAAATTAAAGGCGAATGTCAATTTTAATGTGCATGCAGATTATAAGAATCTAAAAGAAGCTTATGATTATGTCATTGTGGCAACCGGAAACCATCAGATACCAAACGAGTTAGGATGTTGGCAGACGCTGGTTGATACAAGGTTAAAAATAGCTGAGGTAATTGGCAAGTTTGATCCAAATGCGCTTATAATGTGGATGAACACGGTTTACTGCAAAAGCGGTTATGCATACCTTGCCCCTTTTGATGACAGAAGGGCAGTGCTGGCACTCATAGTGCCTTACATCGCAAAAGAAGAAATAGACAAGTACTGGGAGATGTTTTTAAAAATAGAGAAGATTAGCTATGACGTTGTAAGCGTGTACGACTATGAACATATATCAGGCAATACATTTCCACTTACGTACGAAAACATGTACTTTATAGGCAATGCAGGAGGGGCAATTGAGCCTTTCTTGGGTTTTGGTCAGTTTGCGTCGATTTTAGGTGGTGCATTAGCAGCAAAAAGCATTGCGACAGGTTGTAACTTTGAAAATGAAATGGCATATCTTGCAAATGCAAATTTAAAGCTTTTAGAGTTTAGGAAAGCCATCGATACTGTAGACAATGATAAAATAGACAGGCTTATAAAGTTTTTGACAACGCCACTCATAAAGCAGTTGATCTACGATACGAATTTTAACATAATAAAGTATTCTTCATTCATAATACGGTATGCCGTCAATGAACTGTTTAGGTTTTAATGCGGATAAAAATTATATGAAAGGAATTTTAGATTATGAAAGTTGCCATAATAGGAGCAGGAATATCAGGACTTGCATGTGCTCATGAGCTTGAAAGGCTTGGAATAACGTGTGTGCTTTTTGAAAGAAAAAATACTATAGGGACGATTCAGCCTAATATTGGTTCATTTTTAAACATGGAAGATAGGCCGATTAAAGATCCTGTTTACTATTTTAGGCGTACTTACGGCATATCATTG
>JASBVU010000130.1 GCA_029960905.1 Thermoanaerobacterium sp. | reverse complement strand
AAATATACCGATTTTGAGAGACCCTACAATAATAGATGAGGCGGACTATCTTGTGTGTGAGTCCACATACGGCGATAGGCTGCATGAAGATGTAGGAGACAAAGCCAAAAAGCTTATGGAGATAATAAAGAAAACCATATCAAGAGGAGGTAATGTGATAATCCCATCATTTGCCGTAGGAAGGACACAAGAGCTGTTATATGAGATACATAAAGATGAAGAACTTTACAAAAATGAGATAGAGTACATAAGCAAAGTGCCTGTGTACGTAGACAGCCCTCTTGCTACTTCAGTCACAGGCGTATTTAGAAAGCATCTTGATTATTTCGATGATGAAGCGAGAAGCTACGTGGAAAATGGCGATTATCCACTGGATTTTCCAAATTTGCATTTCACCCATTCTGCAGAAGAGTCAAAGGCACTTAATGACCTTAAAGAGCCTGTCATAATCATTTCAGCCAGCGGCATGTGTGAAGCCGGCCGCATAAAACATCATTTAAAGCACAATCTTTGGAGGTCTGACAGCACAATAGTATTTGTAGGCTATCAGGCTAAAGGCACGCTTGGCAGAAGGATATTGGATGGAGAAAAGACTGTAAATATATTTGGGGAGGAAATAACAGTTAATGCAGAGATCCAAAACATAGAAAGTTTCTCTGGTCACGCCGATCAAAAGGGCCTTATGGATTGGATATCGTCATTTAAGAAAAAGCCTAAGAAAGTATTTATTGTTCACGGAGAAGATAGTGCTCAAAAGGTGCTTTCAGAGAAGATAAAGGATGAGCTTAATATTGAAACGGTCATTCCATCAAAGTACGATACGTATGACTTTGAGTCTGATGAAGTAAATGTAGCAGAAATCGCATTGCCGTCAGATGATGAGATATTAAGACAGATAGAAGAATTGAGGACGGAAAACGATAAGATTCTGTCAAGGCTCAAAGATATCATAAGTCAAAATAGAGGAAAGGTAAAAGAAGTCGGCGGTGATTTGGCAGCAATGTCAGATGTGTTGTCAAGATTAAAAAGAAGATTTAGCTAATTATTGTGCGCCATAGTGCGCACTTTTTTATTGTATAAGAAGGATTTTTAAAAATTATGTAGAATATATTATATATACCGGTTTCGTAAACTGGTTTCTAAAAAACAAATGTTGGTGATGATATGAGCAATGATAACTTTAAAATTACGATTGATTATGTAGCGAAAAGAGCCGGCGTTTCAAAAACTACGATTTCTCGCTTCTTAAATGGCCGATTTGAGTACATGTCAGATGCTACAAGGGAAAACATCAAAAAAGTCATAGAAGAACTTAACTATAGGCCTAATAATTTAGCTCGCAGTTTAAAGCTTAATAGATCCAATCTCATAGGTGTCCTTGTTTCTGACATAGGCAATCATTTTTCATCTATACTTGTTAAGGGTATAGAGAGAGTCTTAAAAGAAAACGGATATAATTTAATAATAGCCAGCACAGATAATGATGCTACAAAAGAAAGAGAGTACATCTTATCACTTTTAGACAACAATGTAGACGGGCTTGTAATAAACACCGCTGGAGGCAATGACGAGTTTTTGATAGGACTGTCTAAAAAAGGCTTACCTGTAGTATTGGCTGATAGAAGCATAAAAGATACGGTATTTGATACCGTTGTTGTCAACAACTACGAAGTTACGTCGGAGCTTATTTTGCACCTTATAAAAAATGGATATGAGAGAATAGGTTTTTTTACCGAAAGGATAGGTGATATAAGCACACGTACGGAAAGAAAACAAGCATTTTTAGACGTTTGTAAAAAATACGGAATAGATAACAACAATTTGATATTTGAAGTAGACGATGATTTAAGCAAAATTGAAGAGAATATAGTATCAATGATTAAAGATTGCAGGAAGTGCAGGACGGCATTATTTGCTGTAAATGGTGTTGTGCTTTTAAATGTACTACAAGTCGTAAATAAATTGAATTTAAAGATACCTGATGACGTTGCCGTATGTGGCTACGACGATTGGGGATGGGCATCGCTTATACCGCCAGGGATCACTACCATATCACAGCCTACCTATGAAGTGGGTGTGGAATCAGCCAAAATGCTTATTAACAGGATAAGTAGCGGCGATGAAATTGAACCTAAGAAGGTTGTTTTAAAAGCAGAGCTTGTAATAAGGGGATCTACCAGATCTCATTAAATATATATTTATAGAAAGGATGAGTTTTTATGAGCCTTAAAGAGATAAAAGAAAAGACAAAAGGTGGGATATTTTCAGTCATAAGGTGTAAAGACTATGAATTGGGGCTTAAAATGGCAGAGAAAGTCATAGAAAGCGGCATAAACATAATAGAGATAACGTACACTGTTGATGGGGCAGGGAAGCTTATTGAGGAACTTAAAAGGAAATATCCTGATAAAATAGTAGGTGCAGGGACAGTATTAGAGCTAAGTCAAGCAGAGGAAGCCATAAAAAACGGTGCAGATTTTGTTGTTACGCCGTGCATTGTTGAGGAAGTGGCTTCATACTGCAAGAAAAATGATGTATTCTTCTCGATGGCAGCGGCAACGACCACAGAGATGTATAAAGCATACAAGACGGGTTCAGAAGTTATAAAGCTTTTTCCAGGAGAATTCGTAGATTCGAAGATTATAAAGTCTCTTAAAGGACCATTTCCATTCCTCGAATTCATGCCGACAGGTGGTGTAAATGATGAGAATATCAATGAATGGTTTGAAAATGGCGCTTATGCAGTTGGCGTAGGTGGTTATCTGACAAAAGGCATAAACTTTGACAATCTGGACCTTTTAGAGGAAAGAGCAAAAAGGCTTGTAAACGCCTTGAAGTAAATTGGATAAGTAGGTGATACATTTTGGCAAAAGTTTTATTGGCAGGAGAACCTATGGCATTATTCATTGCAGATGAAGAAGGCACGCTTGATAAGGTCAGCAAGTTTACAAAGGCATTGGCAGGAGCAGAAGCAAATGTCGCCATAGGCTTAAGTAGGCTTGAGCATAATGTAAAGTACATTACGAAGCTTGGCAATGACCCTTTCGGAAAGTACATTTATGAAAAATTGTTGGAAGAAAATATCGATGTTTCATCTATAAAGTTTACCGATGAATACCCGACAGGTTTTATGCTTAAGTCAAAGACATCAGAGGGTGATCCGGATATATTTTACTTTAGAAGAGGCTCTGCAGCATCACACGTGACACCGGATGACATTGACTGCGATGTAAGTCAGTTTAAGCACATACACATTACAGGCATAACAGCAGCGCTTTCAAAAGACACATTGGATACGGTCTACAGAATGATTCAGATTGGGAAGGAAAATGGCATAAGGATATCGTTTGACCCCAATATAAGAAAAAGCCTGTGGAAAAGTGAACATGAGATGGTGTCTACGTTAAACGAAATCGCCTCCAATTGCAATATTGTCATGCCAGGCATAAAAGAAGGACTTATTTTGACAGGTTCAGAGGAAGTAGAAGCCATAGCTGATTTTTACTTAAGACGAGGAATAGAAGCTGTCATTATAAAGATAGGTGACAAGGGAGCATATGTCAAGACAAAAAACGAAAGCTTTACTGTAAGCGGGTATAAAGTTGAAAAAGTAGTTGACACGGTAGGTGCTGGAGATGGATTTGCAACAGGTGTAATAAGCGGGCTGTTAGAAGGGCTTACGCTAAAAGATGCAGTAAAAAGAGGCAATGCAATAGGTGCGATAATAATCATGTCACCAGGTGACAACGATGGATTACCGGATAGAGAAACATTAGAAAAATTTATGAAGGAAAATTGATTGTGAGCCTTCTTAAAAAGAGAAAAAATACCGTCAAGACTAAAAGTCGAGGCGGTATTTTTATGCTTAAAATGCAGTATAATATATAGTGCATTTTTGCCATAATTGATTTGAAAAATGTTAAGCTTTTCAAGCAAGACAAATGATAATATAATTGATAATGAAAGAGGTGATAATTATCATACTCAATGAAAGGTGCACACACATACTGATGAAGCTTGTTAATTCAAGCCTCCCGGTCAAGATCACTGAACTGGCCAGTTCATTTAAAGTAAGCTCAAGGACGATAAGATATGACCTTGATGCAATCGATGAATTTTTAAAGTACAACAATTTGCCACAATTAATAAGAAAACCAAATGTAGGTGTGAAATTTTCTGAATCATTGGAAGATAGAAAAAAGGTATTAGAGATTTTAGACGACGTAAGCATTTACCATTATGCACTTTCGCAGAAAGAAAGGGTTAATATAATTTTAAGCAATTTGATGGGGCAGAAAGATTATACGACAATAAATACATTGGCAGACAAATTATTGGTATCTAGAAGCACTATTATAAATGACCTTGATAAAGTGAGGAAATGGCTTTCTCAACATGGACTTGAGCTGAAATCAGTGCCAAAGTTTGGATTGAAAGTCATAGGAGATGAAAAAAGAGTCAGAAAAGCCGCTATAGAACTTCTTACTGAAACGGTAGATATAGAAAAAGTGCTTGACATCGTAAAATCGCCTATGTACACGAAAATAAATGTAGGCATGGACAACGAAATAAAAAGGCTCTTTCAGGATATTGATATATCGTACATTGAAGAATGCATAGAGATTGCAGAAAATGAATTAGAGACGGTATTTTCCGATGCGGCCTTTACGGGATTAGTTGCCCACATTGCAATTGCTATAAAGAGGATAGAGCTTGGAAGAGACATCATAATGCCTACAGAAGAATTAAAATCGCTGGAAATGACAAAGGAATTTAGTGTCGCTTCAAATATAGCCAAGATGCTTGAAAAGCATTTTAATGTCAACATACCTATAGACGAGATTGGCTATATAACTGTCCATCTTTTGGGAAGTAATGTTACTAACAAGAAAAGCAACAAAGATAAAAATTGGCTTGAACTAGAGCTTATTACGAAGAAAATCATCAGCAATGTAGAAAAGGAAGTAAATATAGATTTATCCAGAGATGTGCAGCTTTTTGAAGGTCTTTTGGAGCATGTAAGGCCTACGGTATACAGGCTAAGCCATGGTTTAGAGCTGAAAAATCCAGTATTGGATGAAATAAAAAGGAATTACAACAGGCTTTTTCAAGTAGTGAAAGGATGTTTAAAGCCCTTAGAAGAATATGCAGGAAACAAACTTAATGATGAAGAAATCGGATATTTCGTGATGCATTTTGGTGCAGCAATCGAGAGACAAAAATCACCAGTAAGCAGTAGAATGGATGTGCTTGTGGTATGCGGCACAGGAATCGGAACGGCAAAGATGCTATCATCAAGGCTTCAATCGGTTTTCAATGTAAATATAAAAGGAACTGTTGCATACCATCAAGTAAAAGACGAATTAAAGAAAAAACATGTTGATTTGATAGTGTCTACTGTCCCGGTGGATGCGGAAGGAATTAAAACTGTCGTTGTAAATCCTTTGTTAACTGAAAATGATATTGAAAAATTGAAACTGTTTATAAGAAATGACAAGACTTGCGTAATCAAGTTAGACGATCTAATTAAGATTATTGAAAAGCATTGCAGTATTTTAAATAGGCAGAAATTGATTGAAGAACTTAAAGAATTCTTAGATGTTGAAGATGTAAACGAAGAGAGAGGAGTTGCAGAACCATTGCTAAAAGACCTTTTGACAGAAAAGACGATTAGGCTGAATGTTGAAGTGAAAGACTGGGAAGAAGCAGTAAGGATTGGAGGTGAGCTTCTAGAAAAAGATGGCGCCATAGAGCATAGGTATATAGACGCAATGATAGATTCTGTGAAAGAGATAGGACCATATATTGTCATTGCACCGGGTATAGCAATGCCTCATGCAAGACCAGAATCAGGAGCTAAAAAAATAGGCATGAGCCTCATCACACTTAAAAATCCAGTAAATTTCGGCAAT
>JASBVU010000129.1 GCA_029960905.1 Thermoanaerobacterium sp. | reverse complement strand
AATTATCTATCCGCGATGTCTTCACTGATATTGAATCTATTTTTGAAGAAAACAAGCCTAAGTTTATCAAATTATTTGATTATTCCCCAGTCTTTTTATGGCCATTATTACAGCTATTTTTGTCGTCACAGAGTCTTCAGTCTCGAATCCATGCTGTCTTTTTTAATTATTCAAAAAATTCTTTCTATATCTAGTACTCAATTACTTGTTCACATTCTTAACCTCTCTAAGGACATTAGAGAACTTTGTGGGTTCTTTAAAAGAGTTCCCAATGTTTCTCAATTCTCTAGATTCAAATCTCTTTTCTTGCGTGATCTTGATGATTTTTTCCATAATCTTGTCAATATTACTCAGCCTATTTGTTAGCAAATCAGCTCTAATCTCTCTATAATTTTAGTTGCTGATATTACCGGCATTGAACCATATGTCAGAGAGAATAACCCTAAATTTTTTGATTCTCTTTTCCGTGAGGCTAAAAAATTTTCTAAGTCTAATCCTGACTTCAATACACAACAATACAATGCCTAAATCTGCTTCTGCTAATCCTGATGCTAAATTCTCTTATATTAACGGTCATTATTGTTATACTTACAAAACTGTTATTTTTACCAATGCTTCAGGTGCTGTTTGTCATGTCGATTTTTGCATGATAATTCTTTAAATCTTGATGCGGCTAAATCTGCTCACGGTTTTGATGGAATCTCTACTTGCCTTTATGACCTTTCTCTTAAAATGAAGTATGATGGTATAACTAGGTCTTATTATTACATCTAAACTTACCAATTTTAATATCTGCTGTCCTTAAAAACTTTTGGCATAAGACATTTTTTAATTACAATAATTAGCAATTTTGTTCAATTTCAAGGGTCTTATTAAGTTTTACCTTTTTCTATCCGCTTCTGTTATAAATTCTTTTTACTTTTTTATTTGGCTATTACCTAGTATTTATATTTGATGCTTTTTTATCAATGAAACAATAGGACTATTCCTACGCACCATGTATAAATACTTTAAAATTGTCAATAATTATATTAGGTTGGGCGGAACGTATGGTGAATTTATTATCCCCCTTGTGAATTTACCGTATGATACCGCCCACTTTTATTTTGATATTGGAGGAATGAGCATGTTTAATAAATTATCATTGATTGTTGTTACAATAATTGTGGTGGTTTTTATGTTAAACTCTCAGATGGATGCATTTTCTGCAAAAGGAAATGATGTTTCCGTTATAGAAGAGGCTTTTTCAAAAAGCGGTGCATCGTACCAGTACGCAAATATTAACGGATGGGCAAAGTTGAATTCCGATTTTACATCTTTAAACCAAATGAATAAAACTGTAGAAAATGTTATAAAATCGTTGGAAGCTGACGATAAAGTTGTTAAAGTTTCAAAACTTGATCAGGCTAATTTCAGACAATACGATGCTGAATATGACACGAAAGACAAAAAAATTTCGATTGTTGTGCAAAGCGTCAAAAATGAAGCGGCAAGTGAGACATACATTTTAATAGATGAGTACTTGCTTGACGGAAATAAGGATGTTGTCAATGAGAATGAAAAAATCAAAAAGGCGTATTCGAGTTTAAGCCTTACTCCAGAGATTGCTACGTGCTTTGTCGGTACATACAATGGAAAGTTGAATAAGGACAGAATAAGTAGTATATTAGAAGAAGTGATGAAGGACACGGATGCTGTCAAAATAGAAGGATTAAATGATGAAAATTTAGTCAGTATTTCTGCTCACACAAATAAAATTAAGGAATATATTGAGATGGGTAGTGAAAAAATAAATTTGAACGTTGCAATAAGGTATAGTAGCTACGATGACAAGACATATATCTGGCTGGCAACACCTGTTATAGCAATAGAATATTAACAATAGAGGGTGGTATACACGAGGATTATCGTTGAAGGTAGCCCTGCGCTAAAGGGCACTGTAAAGGTAAGTGGAGCGAAAAATTCTGTTTTGCCTATCATTGCAGCATCTTTGCTTTCGCAAGGTGAAGTCCTTATAGATGATGTACCAGAGCTTAAAGACGTGAACGTGATGATAGAGCTTATCAGATTTTTAGGTGCCAAATGTACATTGCAAGATGGAAGGCTTAAGATTCATGTGGATATAAAAGATGTAGAAGCACCTTATGAACTGGTTAAAAAGATGAGAGCATCTTTCCTTGTGATGGGGCCTATTCTGGCAAAACTGGGTCATGCAAAGATATCGCTGCCGGGTGGTTGTGCCATAGGGACAAGACCTATAGACTTACACTTAAAAGGGTTTCAGACGCTGGGGGCAGAGATAGACATAGGTCATGGTTATGTGGAAGCAAGAGCCAAGAAGCTTGTAGGAAAGAAAGTTTATCTGGACTTTCCAAGCGTCGGTGCAACTGAAAATATCATGATGGCTGCTGTGTTTGCAGATGGACTTACTACCATTGAAAATGCAGCCGAAGAGCCAGAAGTAGTGGATCTTGCCAATTTTCTCAATAAGATGGGAGCTAACATAAAAGGTGCTGGTACAGATACAATAAGGATAGAAGGCGTGAAAGAGCTGAAAGCCACAGAACATACTGTCATACCAGATAGAATTGAAGCCGGCACTTACATGGTTGCGTCTGCCATGACTGGCGGTGATGTGCTTATAGAAAATGTCATAGTCGATCACGTCAAGCCTATAATTGCCAAATTAACCGAATGTGGCATTGAAGTGTATGAAGAAGGTACAGGCGTCAGGGTAAGAGGTTGTGAAAGCTATAAAGCAGTCGACATAAAGACGCTGCCGTATCCGGGTTTTCCTACAGACATGCAGGCCCAGATGATGGCTATGATGGCTGGAGCGAAAGGTACAAGCGTAATCATAGAGACAGTCTTTGAAAACAGATTTATGCATGTAGACGAATTAAAAAGGATGGGTGCGGATATAAAAATCGAAGGAAGAACCGCAGTCGTAACAGGTATTGATCATTTATCAGGTGCAGAAGTAAAAGCTGCAGATTTAAGAGCCGGAGCTGCACTTATATTAGCAGGACTTATAGCGGATGGAAAGACCATTATAAACGATGTGTACCATATAGATAGAGGATATGTAAACATCGAGGATAAGCTTAGAAGTCTTGGAGCAATTATATATAGGGTTGATTGAAACGGTGTACTTATGTACACTTTCTTTTTTTAACGATATAAAATAACCTCCCACATAAGGAGGTTAAACCATTGACACCTGACTTTTATTGCTTCTATATTTTTATTATACCATAAAATTAAAATTTATTTGTGCAGTCACAGCAAAAGCATTATAATATTATAGGCGTTTTGCAAAGTTAGAAAAGGAGCTTAGAAATCATGGTTTACATATCTGTATCTATGTATGTGGAGGCAAAGCCTATTATAGATTATTACAATTTGAAGAAAGATGTAGATGAGAGATTTTATCAAGTTTTTAAAAGCGATAACATGAGATTGATAATAACAGGGATTGGCAAGGTTAATTGTGCCGCAGCTACATCACATCTTTTAGCAAAAACACCGCCTGGTGACGGTGACATCGTAGTAAATATTGGTGTTTGCGGTGCAAAGGATGGATTTGTAGTAGGTACGCCTTATCTTATCAATAAAATAAAAGATGCTTCAACTGGAAGAGACTATTATACAGATGTGCTTTTAAAGCATGATTTTAAGGAATGTTCTATCGAGACTTTTGATAAACCTCTTTTTAATCAGGATTTTTTAGAGGAAGACCTGTGTGATATGGAGTCCAGCGGCTTTTATATTTCTGCATCAAAGTATGTAGAGCAGCACAGGATTTTTTTGATTAAGGTGGTTTCAGATAGAGTTGGCATTGATACGGTTTCTAAAGACGATGTCTTGAAGTTTATTCAAAATAATATTGAAAAAATTGATGCTTTCATAAAAAATGCTGAGGATTTTGCAAAAGTTGACGGCAGCTTTTTCAAAAAAGAAGAACTTGAGTTGATTGAAAAAATTTGTTCTCTTTTGAAACTTACAAAAAGTTTTAGAGAAATCCTTTATAAATCATGCCTACACTACAAAGTGAGAACAGGCAAAGATATTTTATTTTTAGAGAATATTGGGCTTTCGGATGTCAATAATAAAAGAGAAAGAAAAAAGCATTTAGACTTAATTATCTCGTCTTTAGAGAAGAATGCTTGATGAATTTTAGATGAGAAATGCTGGAAAATGCTTAAATATTGCAAAAATCGCAAGTTTAAATTATAATAAATGTATTAAAATAATTTAATAATTAAACAAAAGGAGGAATCAGATGACAACAAAAGAAAATGCTAGAAAGAAATTATCTCAATTATCGTTAATATTGATGATATTTACATCTGTCTTTGGCTTTACAAACATGCCCAGATCTTTCTACCTTATGGGATATGGTGCTATTCCATGGTATATTTTATCAGGCATCACGTTTTTCATACCATTCGCATTTATGATGGCTGAGTATGGCGCTGCTTTTAAAGAAGAAAGTGGCGGTATCTATACATGGATGGAGAAATCCGTAGGACCGCTTTTTGCATTTACAGGCACTTTTATGTGGTATGCATCGTATGTTGTATGGCTTGTAAACATATGCTCGACGATTTGGATTCCGCTTTCAAATGCCATATTTGGAAGCGACAAGACATCTGAGCTTCACTTTTTAGGGCTTAATTCAACTCAGACACTGGGAATGCTGGGAATTGTCCTTATCATCGTCATAACTTTTGTGGCCAGCAAAGGGCTAAGCGGTGTCTCGAAAGTCGCTTCTGTAGGTGGCACGGCTGTACTTTTGCTAAACGTTGTTCTGTTAGTTGGTTCTTTGATAGTGTTTATTGCTACAGGCGGGAAATTTAAAGAGCCAATTACGGGAATTAGTTCGTTTGTGACATCGCCAAATCCTTCCTATGCAACACCGCTATCTGTCTTGTCATTTGTAGTATTTGCAATTTTTGCATACGGCGGTACAGAAGTTGTCGGTGGTGTCGTAGACCAGACGGAAAATGCTGAAAAGACGTTCCCAAGGGGCATGATGATAGCCGCTTCAATAATAGCTGTAGGCTATTCGTTGGGCATTTTCCTCATCGGTATTTTTACAAACTGGAAAGATGTTTTATCTTCTGACAAGATAAACTTAGCCAATGTGGCGTACGTGATAATGAATAATCTTGGCTATCAGTTGGGGACAAGTTTAGGCATGGGCCAAGCATCGGCTGTATCACTAGGAAATTGGGTTGCCAGAATAGTAGGTATATCCATGTTTTTAGCGCTTACAGGAGCGTTTTTCACGCTTGCTTATGCACCGCTTAAACAGCTTGTAGAAGGTACTCCGAAAGAACTATGGCCTTCCAACATAGGTTACGTTGAAGATGGAATACCAAAAGTAGCTATATGGGTTCAGTGCTGCATCGTCGTTGCTATGATATTTTTGGTGTCATTTGGCGGAGATATCGCAAAAGTATTTTTCACAAGGCTTGTTTTGATGGCTAATGTTGCCATGACACTGCCTTATATGTTCTTAATTATCGCATATCCTTATTTTAAAGGCAAAAGCAGCATAAAGAAAGGATATCAAGTGTTTAAGAGCAAGGCGATGGTGATGACTGTCACTATCTTAAGTGCAGCTACGGTAGGATTTGCAAATTTCTTCACCATTATAGAGCCTATGACATCAGGTGACTACACGTCTACTATATGGATGATAATTGGACCTGTATTTTTCTCAGCAACAGCGCTTCTTCTTTACAGAAGGTATGCAAATAAATATTTAAGGGTTTTAAGGGACGATGAATAACTTTTAAAGCAATATGAGCTTAACTCATATTGCTTTATTTCTTTTTAAAAAGGGACTATAATGTAATTAAAGTAAATAAATAGGAGGGCTTTTTATGGTATTAGATCAGTATGTAGATGCTTTAAAAGACGACTTGGTC